>JBAXGQ010000024.1:0-23295 GCA_037139315.1 Burkholderiaceae bacterium | reverse complement strand
TCTAAGCTTTGAGCAAATTAGTGGCGATGCTAAATTTTATAAAGGTACTTGGAAGTTATTAACTGATAAAGATAAAATAGTCTTTAAATACGATAGCGTAGTTGAGCTTGATTCAATCATTCCATCATTTGTAATTTCTTATTTTATTAAAAATAATATTCGTAACCGTTTTGAAGTGATGGCTAAAAAAGCTGCTCAATATAAGGCTGTTGAAGTCGGCGCTTGTAAATAGCTACATTTCAGTATCATAGTTGATGGCCAGTGTAGTCTTTGAAGCCCTAATACTTAGGCAAGCGCTTAGTGACGATTATTTAATTACGTGTTAGCGCCGTAATAATATCTTGATTCACTTGGGTTTGACCATATTTAACTAGTAATTCTTGGCGTTTACCCATTTCAAAATCACTGAATTCAAAGCCAGGTGCTACTGCACAACTAACCAGACAGAAGGAGGTCTCATCTAGGGGTTTGGCAGCAAACCAAGTATTTGCTGAAATAGTAGCTTGGAATTTCTTGCCAATTGGCCCTAATTGAATTCTCTGCAACACATTTTCGGCATCAAAAAAATAAATCAGGACATCACAGCCATAATGAAAGAACCAGGTTTCATCCGATTTAATGCGATGCCAAGATGAAAAGTCTTGCCCTGCAAGTAGATAATAAATACTGGTATAGGCTGGCTTCTCATTGGGCGAATGAATGGCTTTCACCATGGTTGGCGAGCGATACATTTCACGATAAAAGCCACCTTCAGGATGGGCCTGCAATTGAAGTGAATTAATTAAAGCATTGATCTCCTGCATGTTTTCTTTGTCATTCAGAGTGCTTGAAATTGCTGTATGGCATCTAATGAAATAATACCTTCATGAAAGTGAGAGGGCGATTAGTTTATTAATTATGCCCAGTCATTAAGCCAACTTAAGCCCCTCTTTACTTAAGGGAAAGTTACGTACAGGTCTGCCGATGGCTGCTGATATTGCGTTGGCTACAGCAGGGCCTACTACACAAATAGTAGGCTCACCAACACCGCCCCAAAAGTCAAAACTAGGCACTAAGACCGATTCGATGCGCGGAGTTGAGGCAAGGCTTAGCAATGGATATGTGTCCAAGTTTTTTTGCACAATACGCCCATTTTCTACAGTGATTTCTGGATTGAAGATGGCTCCCAAGGCCATCGCTACCGAACCTTCAATCTGTTCGCGAGCTAAATAGGGGTTAACCACATGGCCAGAATTGAGGGCAAAAACTAATCGATCAATTTTCACGGTATTACCTTGCATCGACACTTCAGCTACGCAAGCAGAATAGCTGGCATATCCCATAAATTGAGCAATTCCCCGATAAACTCCGGGCGGAAGTGGTTTCCCCCAATTTGCTTTCTGTGCTGCTGCATTCAAGACACCCAAATGCTTGGGATGATTTTTCATGAGCACTTGTCGAAACAGCAGTGGATCTTTATTTGCTGCCTTAGCGCATTCATCCATGAAGCATTCCATGAATATCGCATTTTGATTGGTATTGACACCACGCCAGGGACCAACTGGTATATGCGTATTCCGCATGACATATTCAGTTAACAGAGTTGGAAATTGATAGCCTAACTGTGCGTCAGGGCCATTCTCATAAAGACCTTGGAGTTGCCGTTCATCTTTGCCGTTTTTAATATTTTGTGGAGCAAGTGTCGCGTTAATCGACGCGCCAGCAACCTTAATATGCATACCCGTGAGATTCCCGGTTGAATCAATGCCAGCCGACATTTTTGCCATCGCAATGGGATGATAAAAGTCATGCGTCATATCTTCTTCACGGCTCCACATCAATTTGATGGGCACACCTGGGAATTGTTGAGCAATTTTAGCGGCTTGGGTTACATAATCTTGTGTTGAACCCCGACGTCCTAAGCCAGTGCCTGAATCTAATTTATAGATCTCGCATTTATCGAGCGGAATACCCGTGGCCTCAGAGAGCGCAGCATGAGAACCCTCCCCATTTTGCGTGGGAACCCATGCTTCAGCCTGACCCCCTGAAATTTTGACTGTTGCATTCATAGGCTCCATATTTACATGGGCACGATATGGAGTGAAATAGATTGCTTCCACTTTTTTAGGTGAGCCTTGAATAGCGCCTAGGGCATCACCTTCTTTTCGCTGCCAGTAGTTACCTTCTTCATCTAGAGCTTCTCGAAGTGTTTTGTTAATACCAGCTGAAGATACATTAGCCCCTTTGCCTTCATCCCAGACGATAGGTAAAGCATCTAGCGCTGTTTTAGCGCGCCACCAAGAATCTGCAACCACCGCTACCGAGTTATCGCTTACTTTTACAACGCCTTTAATCCCACGCATATTTTTAATTTGAGCCTCATTAAAGCTCACTAACTTGCCACCAAAAACAGGGCAAGCTTTAATAGCGGCGCAAAGCATGCCGGGCAATTGCAAATCTGCACCAAATACCTTAGAGCCATTGACTTTATTTGCAGTGTCAATACGGGCGTAAGGTTGCCCCGCAACCTTCCAAATCCGCGGATCCCTCAAAGTAATGGTCTTAGGGTCGGGCGGATTTAAAGTGGAGGCAAGTTCGGCAACTTTTCCATAGCTAATTTGCCTGCCTGTTTTGGCGTGAGTAATGACCCCTTTATCTACCGTCAATTCGCTAACTGGAACATCCCATTGATTCGCTGCTGCTTGCATCAGCATCACTCGCGCTGCAGCCGCTCCGCGACGCACATAGTCTTCAGAAATACGGATACCGCGACTACCGCCAGTGCCATGTTCGCCCCATGTCCGTTTTCTGGCTAGGCTATGACCCGGGGTTGGTGATTCTGTACTGACATTTTTCCAATTACACTCCAGCTCTTCAGTGACCATCTGCGCTAAACCAGTTCTTGTACCTTGCCCCATTTCTGAGCGAGCAATGCGGATCAGAACGGTTTCATCTGGCTTAATACTGACCCAAGCATTTACTTCCGGCGCACCCATTTTTAATGGGGTATTGTGGTCATAGCCACTAATTTTTTGAGCCAGCGCATAGTCAGGCAACGCACCAAGACCGAGGATCAGGCCGCCACCAGCAAGCGTGCCCTTAATAATAAATTGACGGCGCGAAGCGTTATCGAGATTTGGAGTTTGGTCAATTAAGGTCATATTTTTTCCTAACCACGATTCTGAGGAGATGCTTCATAAAGAGCCAAAACATCAACTAACTTTTTCTGTCCAGAAGCAACATGAATGCCATCTCGAATTTTTTGATAAGTACCACAGCGACAAACATTAGACATGGCTTTATCAATATCCTGATCGGTTGGTCTAGGATTCTTTTTTAACAAAGCGGCAGCGGCCATGATCTGACCAGATTGACAGTATCCGCACTGAGGAACATCCAGCGCAATCCAGGCTTTTTGCACAGGATGCGAACTATCTTTAGAAAGCGCCTCAATAGTCGTTATTTTCTTGCCACCGACTGCAGAGACGGGAATTGAACAGGAACGAATCGGTTCGCCATTCATATAGACTGTACAGGCCCCACATTGCCCAATACCACAACCATATTTGGTTCCGGTAAGGCCGACGAACTCCCGAATTGCCCATAAAAGGGGCATATTGGGCTCGACATCGATGTTATATGCCTGCTCGTTAATGGTTAGCTTCATGCTTGGCCTCTTATATATAGTTATTTCTTTTATACAGTTTTTAATACTATATATTATTCTGGATAGCTAAGTAAATTGCAGATCAGGTCTACTGACTTTCTATTAAAATTGCTGGGTGAATGAACAATTACTTAATCAAATTATTCTTTTAGCCATCCCCATATTCAGCTTTTTCATGGTGTGTGAATTTCTGTATGGGCTAGCAATTGGTAAAAATACTTATCAGTTGAACGATACTATAAGTAGCCTAAGCCAAGGCCTACTCAGTCAGGCTATTTTATTTTGCCTGTTTTTTTTCCAAATTGGTGCCTATGAATTACTCTATTTACATATTGGGGCAACATCGTTTACTCACTTTTGGGAAAGCTGGTATGGCTGGATAGGGGCATTCTTCATTTATGACTTTTTAGACTATTGGCTTCACCGCATAAGTCACCAATCTGCTTTACTGTGGGGCTCCCATGTTGTTCATCACCAAAGTCAATTATTCAACTTTTCTACCGCCTTAAGACAAGAAAGCTTTTTCCCAATTATTGCCTGCTTCTTTTTTGCAGTAATGGCGCTACTCGGTATTCCACCATATCAATTTGTTTTAATCGGCCTATTTGTGCTGATTTATCAATTCTGGATTCATACAGAACATATCGGAAAATTAGGATGGTTTGATAGCCTCTTTTCATCACCTTCAAATCATCGTGTGCATCATGCTATCAACGGTGAGTATATTGATAAAAATTTTGGCGCAGTTTTAATTATTTGGGACCGAATTTTTGGAACCTATCAGGAAGAAAAAAGCGTCTGTATATATGGCACCCAAACCCCATTAAATTCTTGGAATCCCCTATGGGCGCTTGGCTCAGTATTTGTAAACTTGTATAAGAAAAGTCGTAACTATCCTGAGTTGGCGACAAAACTTAAAATCTTCTTTAAGAATCCTGCTTGGAAACCGCATGATCAAGAGATTGAGAATGCCGGGGCCGTAACTAATGCGTTCGTAAAGTACAGCCCACCATTGAGGGGGTCACGTAAATGGGCTGCGGTGATTATTTTTTCTATGACAACTCTCATTTCTATTTATTTTTTTATTACAGTAGATCAGTACACTTATTTCGATAAAGTCATTTGCATAGTAGTAATTAGCATCAGCCTGTATTCTGCGGGGTTTTTTATGGGGCCAAAAAAGAATCCCAATTGAAACAATCCTCTTTTACTTAAATCGGTAAGCTAAGGCCATAAATAGGTTATCTTGAAATGATCGGTTCATGACAGGGCTATTACTAATCCCACCACCCATCCACTTGCGTTTGCCATAAATATTAATATACCAGGCATCAATAATTGGTACCTCCAATAAGAAACCTAACATTAAATTAGTAGTAGCTGGAGCGGTATAACTTTGGTAGCCAACTGAATTCGCTTGCTGGTTATTTAAACCATAGTAGTAGTTCGCAAATTGACTTGACTGTCGTTCAATACCAAGTTGGGGATAGACAGTTATTTTGCGAATCATTTCTACTTCACCAAAATAGGAAAAATCGTATAAAGCACCCTTGGATTGACTAAAGTCATGATAAGCATTGATAAGAAATCCCCCAATGGGCGTTTCTTGAAAGGTGCCAATGCCAATGGGGATGGGGTAGCGCTTAACAATAGTCGTGGTCGTGAAGGGTGACTTAACTACAAAGTTATCGAGAATCACTTTGCCAGTTATTTCAAGATACCCGTAACCAATTTTTGCTGTTTTAATGCCGAACATATCAATTCTTGCAAAAGCCCTTTGATAGCTAGCAAAAACATAAGGCGCGACAAATGTCTGCGTACCATAAGTACCAAGGTGTAAGTTAGATGTATAAGTTGCCAAACCAATATCACCAACTAAGTGATCGGGTAGGTCATCGTCATAGGGTTGATCTTGGGCTAAGCAAAAAAAAGAAAATGTAAAAAAAAGCAGAAAGAAAAGACAACGCATTAAGAAATAATTATTTTATTTAATATCGCGGCAAGATAGCATATGCAATACCTTGCGTTCTGAATCAATTTCAAAGCCGCATTCTACTGGGCGAGACGAATTTTCATAGGTACCAAAAAGAATATCCCAAATAGGCAAGCCATAGTTATTTGTATGGCGATCGCGTTCATGATGAATGCGGTGCATTTCTGGCCTAACAATTAAATATCCTAACCAGCGTGGGGTGGGGGTGTTGGTATGCTCCCAGAGCTCGAAAATACTGACCCAGAGGGATGCCCAAGCTGCCGATTCGACATTCAGCCCCAGAATTGAATAGGCGACAATATTAATGATGAGGGCGTTAGCTAAAAAATCGCTTGGGTGTGCATAGATTGCAGTTAAAGCTTCTATGCGATGGGTACTGTGGTGAATTTGATGAAATATTCTCCAGATTAAGTTGTTATGGTGTCGAATACGGTGCCACCAATAAACAAAGAAAGAAATACAAACATAGCCAAAGAGACCATTAAGCCAGGCAGGAGTTTTTAAAAATTGAGTTGAAAAATTTGGAAATAGTACGATGGCACCCAAATGAGGAACTAAAAAAATACCAATTATTGTTGTCAGAAGTACCCCAAGACTACCAAAAATAAAGAGCCTGATAAGCCAAGCCCTATCTTTGCTATAACGATGTAATGGGCGAATTTTTTCTAGGCCAATAAAACTGCCAGCAATTAGAACCACGAAGATGATTGAAGACTCAGACGTTAGCACAAGTCCAATTGCCTTATGTTAATTTATTGAGTTCTTGATTCGACTTTTCCAACCTTAAAAAACGCTGTAGTTCAGGCGAAATAATTTTTTCCCTTATTTTTGCATTGGTTGATTGATCATATGTTTCTCTGAGGAAGGCAACCGTTTCATATGCAACTGTTTCACGTTCATTATCGACCGTAATCATGTGATAACTATTGCCAAGGTAAATTGCTCTTTTGATGGCTGAACTAATTTTCTTAAAGAGCAAATCAACATTATTAGGGTGAGCAATTTCATCATCAATTGCATGAATAGCTAATACCGGAGCTGTAATAGTGGTTAAATTTTTTCTGACATATGAGCAAAGTTTATCCGCCTGAGCAATGTGATTTAAAGTCATGTACGAGCCGCCTATTTCAGAAATATTTTTCTGTGCCATCGTTTTTTTAATATAAGCACGTATTTGAATATTTTTAATACCAAATGGATCGCGTTCCTTATATTTAAAACTCTCGCCCAAGCCAAGCCAAATTCCAAATTTAATTAATATTCGATACCAGGGGCTCGCCCAGCCGTTATAAATTAGTGTTGTAGAGAGACATAAAACCGCATTAATACCATCCAATTTTGAGGCTACCCCCAGTGCTAAAGTTGCGCCAAGAGAAATTCCTCCAACTGACACCTGCAGCGCTTCTTGTTTTTGTAAATGACTGACTAAATTAGTGGCCTCATTTAGCCATTCTTCCCATGTGCCAGCCTGATCGCCAAAGCCATATCCGTTAAGGGCAGGCGTTTCTACCCTGAAGCCATTTTTCTTAAGGATATTGGAAATATAGTTCAGCTCGAGCGGCGATGAGGAAAGCCCGTGAAATAGTACAATTAGCGGAGAGTGGGATTCATTGGCTTGAATTGTAGTCATGGGAGCATTTTAGACTTTATGTGGAAAAATGGGTATGCAGCAGCTTAAAAATTCTAAACATTGGTGTAATATTTCTAAATGGTTAATTTACCCTATTTGTATAAGTATTTTTCTTTTTATAGCGATTGCATTATTTGCCACGGGTGAGAGCTTTGCTTCTGAAAACCCTTATAAATTTTTCTATTTAGCAGGAATCTTCTTAGCGTATTTCTTCGGTTTTTGGCCGGCATTATTCTTTATTATTATTGGCACTATGTTTGCTAATTTTTGGTTTGTGCCCCCCTTTGGTGAATTTATCTTTAGTTACCATGACCTAGAAGTATGGCTTTTGAATTTTTGCCTAGGCTTTACATGTATTTTTTTAATTGAATATTTGCAGCGCGAACGATATAAAAACAAATTACTTTTATTGGTTGCAGATTCGCGTTATTTGATTTTGTTGCACCGCGATAATGATCTCATGAAATTACTGAAAAAAGATAATCATGTCTGACACGATAAATATCCTTATTCAGCAAGTGGCTGAACGTTTTGATAAAAATATTAATGAACTTAGCCCCGATACTACCTTAGAGTCCTTGGGGGTTGATTCACTTGGAAAAATAGAATTGTTATTCGATTTAGAGGATCATTTTGAGGTTCGTCTTCCTAATGAAAACAACGATAATTTTAATATCTCCACACTTAGCGATGTGGCTGCGTTGATCGACTCAGCAAAATAAGGTGAGCCGACAAGCTGATTTGGGAAGAGTAGTTATTACTGGGTTGGGCGCTATTTCTTGTTTAGGGGTTGGTGCAGATGCCCAGTTCCAAAAAGCTGCATTATGCCAATCGGGTATTGGCGGTTTTTCTAACGCTTTACCTATTCCAGTTGATTTAAGCTGCGCAGGATTAGTGACCGTCGACCTATCAACGCAATTTGATAATTCTATGCTAGGCATGTACGATCGCGTTGCACAGTTATCTTGGCTTGCAGCTAGAGAAGCGCTTGATCATTCTGGCTTAAAAAATTTGCCCGAGACTATCTTGGATCGTTGCGGAATTTTTTGGGGTACTGGGTTTGGGGGTGCAAATACGCTTGAAAGTGCCTTGGAAGATATTTTTATCAAACAGAAGCAGCGAGTTAGGCCTTTTACTGTTATTGGTGTGATGGCGAATGGTTCGGCAGCATTAATCTCCTTAAAGACAGGTTTTAAGGGTCCCTCAATGACTTATGCCACTGCGTGCGCTTCCTCAGCGCATGCAATTGGCGAGGCTTTTCGCAGTATCAAACATGGTTATTGTGATCGCGCAATTGCAGGCGGCGGCGAGAGTCTATTTACCGCAGCATCGATTAAATCCTGGGAGGCTTTGAAAACACTGGCCACTCCTGATCCCAATAATATTGCTAGTTCCTGCAAACCATTTTCGAAAAATCGTAGTGGCTTTGTATTGGGTGAGGGAGCTGCTGCAATTATGTTGGAATCCTTATCTAGTGCAAAAGACCGTGGCGCTATTATCCTTGGGGAAATTATTGGCTATGGCACTTGTTCGGATTCATCGCACATTACGAAGCCAGAGCCCCTGGGTCAGGCTAAGGCAATGCAGCAAAGCCTAGAAGAGGCGCGCTTAAACTCCGCTGAAGTGGTTTACATTAATGCTCATGGCACTGCAACCCAAGTAGGCGATATTGCCGAGACGATTTCTATTAAAAAAATATTTGGAGATGAGGGCGCCAAACGCCTGTCGATTAGCTCAACTAAAGCCATTCATGGTCATACACTTGGGGCGGCTGGTGCATTAGAGCTGCTTATTACTATTCAGGCAATGCAAAAAGGAATTGCCCCTGGAACCGCATTCTTGGAAATTCCCGATCCTGACTGTGATCTTAATTTCTTGCCATTAAGATCAGTTGAAATACCAATTCCTTATGCCATTAGTAATTCATTTGCATTTGGTGGCTCAAATGTTTCACTTCTATTGGCAAGAGATGTGAAGTAATTAATATTTTTTATTAATTGATGCGGTAATGTTATGAAACCAAAGTACCCCTAAGATGATGCCCGTTATTAGCACCTCTGCATCACTTACCAGCCCATGAAAATTATCTGCCGCATAAGAATTTGAATTTAAATTAATGGTTATTTCTAATAATGCAAGAGTAACTGTAAAGACTAATCGTGCTCTTTTAAGCGGAGGTAACAAGGGTGCATAGAGCTTATTGGCATTAATCAATAGATAGACAACTGAACCAAGATTAATCGACCAAAAAAGATAAATAAAAAAAGTCAAATTAAAAGGCGCGCTTAAGTAGTAAAACGTAGAAACTAGAATCTGTAAAGAAAGTAAAAATTTAGTCACTTGAGCTAAGCATTTTGATGTAAAAGGTAACTTTACACCTTTTAATATAGATTTTCAGCCAAGCCTAAGCCTACTACTAAAATATTTGCTGATGTCTCACAAATGAAATATGATGAAGATTAATTTAAATAGCATGTCGCCAATATACGAAATGGAGTTTTTTGTGAAATCAGTAATTCAACGCATGTATTTTTTAACTGGTATTTTTATCGCCAGCGTATTGGTAGCCTGTGGCGGCGACAGCACTAGCAGCTCTTCAACAACTATTACTTATACAACCCTGAATAACCCTATAGCAACTTCAGCAAATTATATGAGCCTGACAGGTATTCGTGGCGTTGATAATTCAACTGATGTTTACATTACCGGAGCAACCATAGTCGGAGGAGCATATATAGCTCAGCTCTATAAAGGCCCGCTTACTGGAGGCGGCACATACTATACGATGCCCGTCCCATCTTCTGCTGGAGCTACTATTACCAGCACTAATTCTTATAGCGCTGCCAATCTTGCAAATGGTGCAGTGAACTTAGTTGGTAGCTATACCACTGCTCAAAATGCTAATCAACAGGGCTATATTTATACTGGACCAGTTACGAACAATCCTACTTCTGGATTTGTGACGCTGAGTTACCCGGGCGCGCGTCAAACCATTCCACATAGCGTTATGAATGATTTGGTGGTTGGCGGTTATGAAACGCCACTGGGTAAATTGCGGGCTTTTATTTACCAAATTAGTACCGGCCAATTTACAGATCTTAAAGTGGTGACTGATGCCAACAATGCTGTGACGGCTTATGGGGTTTGGCACAATGGCGGTACCAGTTACACCATTGTGGGTGGCTATACCGATATATCTACCAAAGAGCAGGCCTATATCCTCGATTACGATTCAAGCTCAGGGGATATCACGAATACGACCTCTTATACCTACAATAACCAAGCTTCTGCCTTAACCCATTTTGAAGGTATTACGACTAATGGCAACGGTGGATATTATTTGGCTGGTTTTGGTCAAGTAAGCTCAGGGGGTCCTGTTTCCTGCGCTTTGGTTAATATGACTAGAACCATCATAGGACCCTTAAAAACAGCTGGTTTTACAACTACGCCAACATGGGTGCAAGCAGTTTTTCCTGGAGCCACCACCCAATATGCTAATACTGTTTACCAAAACAATCTTTTAGGAACCTATTTACCGGGCCCGATTGCATTAAATGGTTATGTTGCCAATATTCCCACAAGTTTAATTAAATAATATCTATACTAATTACAGCAATGCGAGGGCTTTATTTTTCAGCTTTATTGCTACTGAAGGAGTAGATGAAGGCATCGTTTGAAAATTCTTATTTGGAGGAGTTAACGTGATTCGATGTATCCGTTTATGGACAGGTGAAGACAATAACTCTTATTTTGAAGAGGGCGTCATTGATTTGAATTTAAAAAATAATCGCGGTGATGAACTTTCATCAGCATTTACAGCTCAAACGATTTCATTTCAAGAAACAAGTGAGGGGGGTAAATATGATTGGCATAATGACCCTGTAAGGCAGATTGTAATTACCTTAACCGGCACTTTAGATTTTGTCACGCGCAATAATGAACACTTCACTATCAATCCAGGTGATATCTTGTTGGCCGAAGATTCAACCGGCACTGGACATTCTTGGAAATTAATCGGCTCTGCACCATGGAAACGTGCCTATATTATCCTTGCACCAGGCGCAGCGGTTGCCTTTAAAGCCAATAAAGCATAGCAGTAAAAAAAGATGGAGCAGGCTTGAATATCTAACTTGCTTTGCGATTTACCAGGGCAGCCTTTCTCCTGAATAAGAAAGAAAACTGCCAGAGTCTTCTTTGCTAGCGCTTTCTAAGACATGAAACATATCCTGGACGGCATTATCTGCATCCCTGCCAATTTCTTGGCCACGAAATGGTTTCGATAGATTGGAATTGACAGTACCAGGATGTAGGGCGATTAAAGCAACGTTAGGTTTTGTTCTTCTCAATTCAATGGCCGCAGTTTTGATGAGCATATTTAATGCTGCTTTAGAGGCGCGATAGCTATACCACCCACCAAGACGATTATCTTCAATGCTACCCACTTTAGCCGAGAGGATTGCCATCACACCATTTTGAGAATCTAGCAGATTAGTAAAGCACTTGATGGTTAATGCAGGTCCAATGGCATTGACATTCATCAGCTCATTTAATTGATCATGATTTAAGTCGGCTAATTTCTTTTCGGGCATATATTTTTCTGTATGCAATAAGCCAATCGTATTAATAATGAGCTGAAAGGGCCCTAGAGTAGCAAGACTTTTTGCAGAAGATTCAATTGTCTCTGGGAAGCTAAAGTCAATTGGGTGATCAGAGCGCCGATTAATGCCGACAACCATTGAGCACGAAGGATTATTTTCAAATAGTCTTACAAAGGCGGCGCCGATCGTGCCAGAAGAGCCAATGACTAAAGCACGGAAGGGTTTTGGAAGTAATCCCATAAAGTCCTTTGGAAGGTATTAATTTGTTGCCCAGCTGGAGCTTTAAAATTGCGGTATAGGGGTAAATCAGTTACAGTAGCATAAGAGGAAAAAGCTTATGGCGCAAGAAAAAAAAGTCATACGTCACAATGCATTTAAACTAGGTGTTGTGAAACAAAAAGCCGATTATTAGAATCAATTTAATTGTTATTAACGAAGTCAACAAAGAAAGAATGGAATGAATTTACTGAAAAAGTACTTGTTTTTAATCTGCATCGCTGCCATTGGATTGGTGGCTGGCTGTGTAACTCAGCAAAGTTATAACCAGCTTGATGGCGCCTATAGTCAATTGCAACAGGCCTATCAAGGTGATGAGGTAGAAATTCGCAAATTACAAGGTGAATTACGGATTACTATTAAAGATAAAATTCTCTTTCCAGAGGGCGGATTTAAGTTGAATAGCAAGGCCGACGCAATGTTGGCTAAGATGGCGCCAACCTTATCAGGCTTTAAAAATACCAAAGTTGTAGTACGGGGATACACTGATAATGTACCAATTGGAGCTGGCCTCAAAAAAGAAGGCATAGCAACTAATATTGACCTCTCTTCTAGGCGTGCCGACAATGTGGTCGATTACCTCATCAAAAAAGGTGTGAGTCCTAGTCTAATTTCTGCACAAGGTATGGGCGAATCAAGCCCTGTGGCAGCAAATGACAGCGCCGATGGGCGTGCTCAAAATCGCCGTATTGAAGTTACCTTAGTTGGCCCAGGTACCTAATCTCCAGCTTTTTCAATTAAGGATTAAAAATGAATTATCAATTTAAGATGTTGGCTGCTGTAGTTACAAGTTTTCTTTTGGCTGCTTGTTCAGGCATGCCGGATGTTAAAACGCCATCTGCCGATTTTATTAAAATCAATAATGGCATCTTGACCAGTAGTTATGGCAAAACTGTTTATACTTTTGATAAAGATCAGATGGGCTCAGGAAAATCTGAATGCGTAGCTACTTGTGCTGATAACTGGCCACCTGTGTATGTCGAGTCTGGCATTAAAGTTTCAGGAGATTTTTCAGTTATTACTCGTAATAATGGGCAGAAGCAACTCGCTTACAAAGGCAAGCCTTTATATTTCTTCGCTAAAGATAAAAATCCTGGGGATAAAACCGGAGACGGAGTAAATAATGTTTGGCGTGTAGTAACCCCTTAAGGTGTTTAGTAATCAATTAAAAAAAGTATTCGCTTAAACTGACCCTCTTTGTTGGAAATTGCATCCAACTAAGGGGGTTTTTTTATGAACAAGATTTATTTTTATAATTACATATGAATTTATCACCCATTAATGACGAGCTATCTCAACATATTTTAGTTTTAGGTATGGGGGGAACGATTGCAGGGTTAGCGCCAAGCCCCGAACTTAATCCATTGGCCTATAAAGCGGGGCAAGTTGGAGTTGGCAAGCTATTAACGAAGATTGAGCAAATGCTGCCTGATGGCCTCAATATTATTTCTAGGCAGGTAGCAAATATCAACAGCAGTAATTTAAGCGAACCTTTGCTAACGGAGCTAGGGCAGCAGGTCAAAAATGCCCTTGCAAGTTCCGCACTAATCGGGATCGTCATTACTCATGGCACCGATACTATCGAAGAGACGGGTTTATTTTTACAGGCTACGTGTGGCAAGTACGCTGAGAGTCTTGGAAAGCGGGTGGTACTAACTGGGGCGATGTTGCCAGCGAATGCGATTGGCGCAGATGGCCCTAAAAATTTGCTCGATTCGATTCAATGGGCAAGCACTGCTATTGATAATTGTCCAGGGGGCATATTTGCAGTTTTTGCAGGCAAAGTCTGCATGGCGCGCGATTTAGCAAAGCGTCATAGCAGTAATATAAGTGCGCCATTAATGGATTCACCGTCTAGTTCCGTATCCTTAATTAACCCATCATGGCTATCTCTTGTAAAAGCAGCGCAAGCCGCTTTACTAGAAGACTTACCAATTCCTCAGGCTGATGCTTGGCCTTGGGTGGAGATTCTTACGAGTCATGCAGGCGCTCGCACCGAACTTATTCAGCAGTCAATTAACGCAGGGGTAAGCGGTTTAGTCATTGCAGGAACAGGTCAGGGTGGATTTAATAGTGTATGGCAAGAGTCGGTCGATCAAGCAATTGCAGCGGGTATTGCTGTGGTTCGCGCTACTAGAACTGGGGCGGGGATTGTACGGCCCAATATTCCCGACAAAGATCCTGTAGGGTGCATGGCTGCGGGTGCTTTATCTCCTCCTAAAGCAAGGATTGCACTACAGCTTGCACTAAATGCTGCAAAAGAGAGTTCGCTTAGGGGAACATCTTTGCCGCCAAGATGGCAAGAGTTCTTCGTGCCCCAGACCTATCAAGACCTTACGAATACCTCAGCTTAATACGAGCTAAGAGAACTACTACCCGCGTTCGGGATCTGATTTCTGAAGTCATCATCCATCCCGCCTTCTTTACTAAAGTTGGTCGCGCATCCCACTAGCAGGAAGGCAAAAATTAAGGCAAGAATTATTTGACGCATATAGATTTCCTTTAACAGTTTATTTTTGTATTAACTCATCGATAAAAATTTGATAACGCTGAGTCTTGGGTTTACTAATATCATCTGCATTAACATATTCAATCGATGATTTTCCGCCAATAAGTGCTTTGGGCAAAATCATGACTCTTGCAAATGCTGAAGCTAATACTTTATCGGTTTCTGCATAAACTGACTCAGGCCCAGCCTCAAACCAGGCACCCTGGGGTTGATAAGCATGGATATTACCCATCGTATGAATTTGTATAGAACCAAACAGTAAACAACGAATACCACCACCCTGATGTTTGTGAGTCAGCGCCTCTCCATGGGGAGGAAAATCAACCCTATCACAGCGAATAATATATTGAGATAAATCACCTAACGCTATTTTGGCCGCTAAAAGTAAGGTACTTTGTTTAGATTGAATTTCATTAGTTCTATCGACTTCGTCAACCAGCTCCCAGCGCAATATGGTTGCTTCAACGCTGCCACCGCTTAAGGTAAATAATTCAGGAATAGATATGGCGCTATTTTGTGAAAGGGTTAGTCTCGTAGAGGTTCCATTTTTAATAGCTAAACTACCCTCAGCTATATAGATAGCCCGAGCATAGGTTTTTTTCAACTCAAGCGGAGCTGACTTTGCAGTTAGCTGATCAAGATAAAGGCGTATTTCGTAATTCATTTTGCAGCTTCCAATTGTTGTTGGAGCCAAGATGCAAAAAAGGGCGCGGGTTTTAAGATGCGCGTTTCTTGAACTAACATCAGGGGGCGAATTTTAGGTAGATAAGCTTGCCAATGGGGGTCAGCGGCTAAAACACCGCGTCTTTTTTCCCGCTCTGCAGCATCTAGGTAAGCCCACAAGTGAATCACTGTGTTTTGCGGTCCAGTATCTACTGTGTAATAGCCAACATTGCACCCTAGAATTTTTAACTGAATTGCGCGACCTTCTTCTTCATATAGATTAAGGTACTCGGCAACTTTGCCGTGATGTAGTGTATAAATTCGCTCTTCAACAATCATATATATTCCTTTTAATGCTATTCATCATTACCGTTTAATTAAATCCATACCGCTATTTTGAATAGGAACAGCTGCTGCAGGAGAAGTTAAAAATTGAATTAATTTTTTAGCCGCTTCAACCTGTGTAGAGTCTTTCGTAATAGCAATTGCAAATATCTGCAAAAGCTGAATTTCATTTGGTAGGCGCCCAATAAAATCGATGCCTGTAACGTTGACTAGCTCACTACTCGGTTGAATTGCCATAGCAGCTTCCCTTGTAGCTAATAGTGAGGTTGCTTGACTACCGCGTTCAGTTATTTTTATCGAGATTTTTTTGGTAACACCTAACTTCGGAAAAAGTTCTGTTGTGAGGTAAATGCCGCTCGTACTGCCAGGGACAACAATCGAGTTAGCCTTTAATAAGGCCTCTGTGAAACTAGCTACAGTACTGATATCTGGCTTGGTGACTCCCAAGGGAACTGCTGCACCTAGGGGTGCAATGGCGAGGTCGGTATCTGTGCCCGGCATAATTCTCCCCAACGCAACTAATTCTGCCAACCCTTCGCGAGAGAGTATCACTACATCAACAGAGGCGCCTGCCTCTAATTGTGCCTTAATTGTTTTAGGTCCCGTGCCTTGAGATGCTCCGGATAATGTTTTTACTGAGATGCCCGTATTTTTTTCAAATTGGGGCAGCATTTGCTGGTAGGGCGCACTAAATCCACCAGAAATAATTACTTGCAGTTGTGCCATGGAAGATGAACTGATTAGAATTGCGGTGATACTGAAGTAAATAAATTTCAAGGATGTCGCCCCATCATTATGCTGCGGAAGATACCTTATCTGCTAAGGTAGTGAAAGTATATTGTTTTTAGCTTGCAGGTGGTAAATTTGCGCCAATTGAGGTGTAATCTGTTGAAATTGAAGCGTATTTTAGATTCAATTCATTCTAGTGGTATCTACCGAATATCAATTTAGCGCAGTCTGCTATATGCTTTTAGTTTCAGTACATTATTTTTAAATATGACTTATTCAATATTCAATGAGCAAGACTAAAAATATCCTCATCTCAGGTGGAAGTGGTGGAATAGGCAGAGCCATTGCACGAAGAGTAATTGAGGACGGCTATCACGTTATTAATTTAGATCAAGTGCCTCCAAAAACCTTGTTGGCTGGCGAAACATTTCATCCAATCGATTTAACTGATGCTCAAGCAACTCAGCAATTAATCGAAAATCTTCTCAGAACTACCAGCATCTTGCGCTTAGTAAATAATGCGGGAATTATTCGTCCTGGCGCTCTAGAGGCGGTAAGTCTCGATGACTTTGATGCCGTCATGAATTTAAACCTTAGGGCGCCGATGTTATTGGCGCAAAGTCTTATACCCGCCATGCGTTCTGCCAAATTTGGACGCATTATTAATATCGCTAGTAGGGCAGCACTAGGTAAGGAAGAGCGCACGGCTTATGCTGCTAGCAAAGCGGGGTTACTGGGGATGACACGTACCTGGGCGCTTGAAATGGCATCCTTTGGCATTACAGTGAATGCGATCGGACCAGGGCCAATAGCCACTGAATTATTTACCTCTGGAAATCATCCCGATCATCCTAAAACGAAAAAAATTATTGCTAATATCCCGGTACAGCGAATGGGCGAGCCAGAAGATGTTGCTCACGCTGCTGCCTTATTTTTAGATGACCGCGCTGGCTTTATTACTGGCCAAGTACTTTATGTTTGTGGTGGCATTACCGTTGGCCTGAGTAACGCAGCTTAATAATCCAGTATGCAAAGCCATAATGAAGAAAATTAGGCTCCTACCTAATTTTAATAAATATCAATTATTAACCACGAATTAATTATTAACCACGAGGTATTTAGATGATGGAAATAAATATTGCAGCAGAAGGCGAACGCCTCTATCGAAAGTTATTGTCCGAGATTAGTGCCTGTAACTGGCCGGCCGTAGAAGCCATGTTTGCTAGCGGATTTCAATCAGTTCATTCTGATGGAGCCCGCGATAGGGCTACCGAGATTCAAATGATTAAAAATGAAAAGATTGGTAAATGTACAGTAAGCGATTTTAAGGTGACGCAGGCAGATGATTGCCTAGTCGTCACAAATATGCTGGCCGTTGAAGAAACTATTGACGGCAAAAGACTTCCAGCTAAATCTTTTGCGCGTCTAAGTGTTTGGAAGCAAAATCAAGGTACTTGGCAGATGATTAGTATCGCCAATTTAAGAGCACTTTAATTGGGTTTGCTGCACGTCTCTGGCTTAATTTGATCGGGTTTTTCTTGACCCAGATAAACCCCAATAATTTTTGTCGGTTGATTTCCAACGGCTTGAGCAATATGGCACCATTCAATTGCTTCTATGTAGGCAGCCCCAGCTTTAAAAGTACGCTTACCTTTGCTGCCATAGTCAACTATCATTTCGCCGGAAACAACATATACAAATAGTGGAACCGCATGTTTATGCAGTGAAGTTTTCTTACCTACAGGTATATTAATGTTGAAAGCATTAATTAGTGGTGTGCCACTCGGATATTTAAATGATTGCCCCAAAATGGTTTTAGGTCCATCCACTAAAGGAATGACCGTGGCTTCGATGTTTTCATAGGGCACTTCTCCGCCTACGTGTGAGACGGCCAGCACATTAGCGCTTGCAGTAAATAGGGCAATTGCTATAAGACGGTCTAATGAAAGATATTTTTTGAATAAAGGAATCATTTTTCGCTTTCAATCAATATAAGTTAGTGGGAAATAAGTATTAGTTCAGCAAGCAGTATGCATTAGTTTCTACCATACCGACTCTTTGCCTGGAGTTGAGGTAATTTGATGAATACTTAAATCAGCGCCAGCATGTTCTTCTTCGGGGCTTAGTTTTAGTCCCATCATACGCTTCAGAACGCCATACACAATAAACCCACCAACAAGTGCGATTGTTACCCCAAGGGCTGAGCCAATTAACTGGGCTGAAAAAGATATACCGCCTATTCCACCCAAAAATTTTTGGCCAAAGATACCGGCAGCTAGTCCGCCCCAAAGGCCACACAAGCCATGTAAGGGCCACACTCCCAGTACATCATCAATGCGCCAGCGATTTTGTTCTAAGGTGAAGACTTTGACAAAGAGTGCGCCAGCAACTAGCCCAACCACTAGGGCGCCTACTGGATGCATTAAATCTGAGCCAGCACAAACGGCAACTAAACCAGCTAGTGGACCGTTATAGGCAAAGCCAGGGTCATTCTTACCGACCATCCATGCAGCCAGAGTGCCGCCAACCATAGCCATCAGGGAGTTCATTGCCACTAGGCCACTCATCTTGTCGATTGTTTGTGCGCTCATCACATTAAAGCCAAACCAACCTACTGTCAGAATCCATGCGCCTAAGGCGAGAAACGGAATGCTCGAGGGCGGATGCGCTGAGACCTTGCCATCCTTGTTGTAGCGACCATAACGTGCGCCTAATAAAATAATTGCTGGCAAAGCAATCCAGCCGCCGACAGCATGCACGACGATTGAACCAGCGAAGTCATGAAATTCTTCCCCGGTGAGGCTTTTGATCCAAGCTTGAATACCATAGTTTTGATTCCAAACAATGCCTTCAAAAAAAGGATAAAGAAAGCCTACCAAAATAAATGTGGCGATTAATTGCGGATTAAATTTAGCGCGCTCGGCAATGCCGCCAGAAACAATCGCGGGTATTGCAGCAGCAAAGGTGAGTAAAAAGAAGAATTTAACTAATTCAAAGCCACTTTTTTGTGATAACACAGTGGCTGAATCCCAAAAACCAATGCCATATGCTAGCCCATAGCCAATAAAAAAATAGGCAATTGTCGAGACAGCAAAATCAATCAAAATTTTAACCAAAGCATTAACTTGGTTTTTTTCACGTACAGTGCCAAGCTCTAAAAAAGCAAAGCCGGCATGCATGGCTAAAACCATGACTGCACCCAACATAATAAAAAGCGCATCGATAGCTGGCTTCAGATTTTCCATATTCCCCTCATTTTTATAATAATATTGAGCGCTAATATAAACGAATTTTTAGTTCAACTTAGGGCGGTACCTGTCGAACGCCCGCTTACTTGGTATCTCTGACTTGTGGCTAAGACACTGTCCTTAAGGTTTAAGCGTTGCCAAGAAGCTTTTAATGACTTGATTTTGCAAATCGTTTTCTTCTTTGGTGGCACCCGCGCCAGAGTAGTGTCCCATCGGTAAGCGATCATTAATTGCAATATATTTCGCATTAGGAATGAGCTTGGCAGTTTTCAGAGCATCTGCTTCTGGATTAAGCAAGTCGCCAGTGCCGGCAAGAATGAGGGTTTTCGCTTTAATCGAACGCAGTGCTGCAGAAGTATCACCATTAAAACCAGCAGTTTGACCGACATCGTGGCGGTCGTATGCACGCGATTGCCAAATCCAATCATTCGCATCCATTCTCTTCCATCCCGCATCTTGAATTTTACGTAGTGCTTCAATTTCAGCTTCGGGAGAGTTGACTAATTGATTTTGGTAAGCAGGGGTACGCACAATGACCCCGCTAAGCCAGCCGGACCATAGCCGCATTCCTGCCTCGAGGGGCTTATCGTATTGACCATCACGGTAATTTGGATCAGACATAATGCTTTGGCGCAGCATTTCTAAAACGCCCGTAGTCCATGGCGGCGTTTTTGCAAGGGGCACAATTGGAATAATGGCTTGCATGGCATAAGGGTAAGACACGCCCCATTGCAAGGCTTGCATTCCACCCATCGAAGCACCGATGACGGCTACCAATTTAGCAATACCAAAATAATCGCTAACAAGACGATATTGCGAGTTGACCATATCGCGAATATTAAATTCAGGAAAACTCGTATTGGGTTGTAATTTACTATTCGATGGAGAGGTTGTGAGACCATTGCCAATCGCATCGGTAGAAATAATGAAATATTTTTCAGGGTCTAGCGCCTTGCCTGGACCAATTAAATAATCGAGGCGATGATGATTGCCACCAATGGCTGTGACCACCAAAATAGCGTTACTCTTATCTTTATTTAAAGTACCTTGCGTGGTGTAGCTTAAAGAGAACACGCGTATAAATGCACCGTTTTCAAGGGGCAAATTTCCTTCGGGATATATCTGATGCTCGGGTTCATTAGCGCGATGGGCAAAGGCGTTAAATGAAACACACCAAAGTACGCAGCTCAGGCCATAAACCAATGCACGGATACCTCTAAAACGCATGCTGCACCCTCCAAAGACTAATATTAGCTATATTTATAACAGGAATTAGCGGCTCTCCTATGAATATTAAGATAGCCAGCATTGCCGCGGCTAATTAGGTGATAATTAAGAGATGATTTTAAAGGGTTAGAAATGAAGCTATCTATACTAATATTGGGCATTCTTTTTTCCTTTAGCGCTCACGCTAAAGGGGTTCGGCTAGTCTGCGCTGAGGCCAACTCAGCAACTAACTTATTGATTCAAGTGCACCACCAAAAAGGCCAATGGGTCTATCAAATTGATGAGTTAGTAATGAAGGATGGCAAAGCTGATGCTTTGGGTGGTGTTGCTCGGATCTCGAAAAATAGCGGTATTTACACTATTAATTACAAAAGTAATACTAGTGAGTCAAAGACCTTGATTAATCCCAAAACGGGTTTAATGACAGTCCAAGATCTTGCTAATGGCAATAAAACGACCGAATATCAATGCAAGCCTAGCGATTACAAAAAGTAAGAGCAAGCTTCGCTAGTCTATTGGCCAATCATCTAAAAAATCTTAGTGATGAGCTCACTTAGCCGTTCTGAATTAAAAATTTTGAGCCTATCAGCGCTCGGTGGTGTGCTCGAATTTTACGACTTTATTATCTTTGTTTATTTTGCCACCTCTATTGGCGCATTATTTTTCCCTGCCAATATGCCCGACTGGTTGCGTCAATTACAAACCTTTGGAATTTTTGCGGCAGGATATTTAGTACGCCCTATTGGCGGTATTGTGATGGCCCACTTTGGCGATACCCGTGGGCGCAAAAAAATGTTTACGCTCAGTATATTTTTAATGGCAATTCCCACTCTGGCTATTGGGCTCATGCCCACGTATGCTGATATCGGTATTTATGCACCGATTATTTTATTATTTTTTCGGATGATGCAAGGTGCAGCTATTGGTGGTGAAGTTCCGGGGGCATGGGTTTTTGTTGCAGAACATGTTGCTCCGCGTTACGTCAGTTTTGCCTGTGCTGTTTTAACTGCAGGATTAACGGGCGGAATTTTATTGGGCGCCATTGTGGCCGTTTTAATTAATACTTTTTATACTCCTGAGCAAATTTTAGGTGGCGGTTGGCGAGCCCCTTTTATATTAGGTGGCGTTTTTGGAATCATTGCAGTATTTCTGCGGCAGTGGTTACATGAAACCCCAGTTTTCAAAGCCATGCAACAGCAATTGAGTCGCCAAGAACTGCCTTTAAAGGTAGTTTTACGGGCGCATCGCCCAGCAATCGTGTTAACTGCATTAATGACCTGGATGTTATCCGCAGCAATTGTGACGATGATTTTGATGACCCCTACCTTACTACAAACTTTATTTAAGGTCCCCGCTAGACTGGCACTTGAGGCTAATATTTTTGCAACCCTATGCTTAACAGTGGGGTGTTTAGTATTTGGTGCTTTAGCAGGAAAATTCAATGCAGGACGCGTCATGCTGATTGGCTCAATTGGACTGGCAGCCACTGCAATTATTTTTTACCAACAGTTGGCAATTTCAGCTGAGCATCTTTTTCTTCTCTATGGCCTCAATGGATTTTTTGTTGGCGTTATCGCCATTGTTCCTGCAGTTGGGGTAATGGCCTTTCCTGCGGCAGTTAGGTTCTCAGGGCTATCCTTTTCCTATAATGTTGCTTATGCAATTTTTGGCGGGCTTACCCCAATTTTTATTAGTCTGTTAATTCCCTTGAATGTAATGGCACCCGCATACTACGTTGCCGCCTTAGGTGTGTTGGGGTTTTTTATCGGTCTTTATTTATTACGAAAAAAGCCTGCACTTGAAATGATGAATTGAGTATGCCAAAAATAGTCGCTTCCAAAGCCTTATCTCGTTTTCGTGTGCTGGATTTAACCCGCGTTCGCGCTGGGCCAGTTTGTGTGCGCCATTTAGCTGATTTTGGTGCTGATGTGGTCAAGATTGAAAATCCTGGTCCCGAAGAATATGCTGGCCCTCGTGATGCTGCTGATTTTCAAAATCTGCATCGCAATAAACGATCAATCACTTTAAATTTGAAGACACCAGAGGGGAAAACTATTTTTGAGCAATTGGTAAAAACTGCCGATGTCGTTGTCGAGAATTATCGACCTGATGTGAAATTTCGCTTAGGGATTGATTACGAGTCTTTAAAAAAAATCAATCCCAAAATTATCTTAGTAAGTATTTCGGGTTATGGTGAAGATGGTCCCTATAAAAATCGCCCTGGCTTTGATCAAATTACTCAAGGTTTATCTGGCCTAATGTCGGTTACAGGAGCCCCAGGGGATGGTCCTATGCGGGTAGGCGGTGCGGTCACTGATGTGACGGCTGGCCTATTGGCGGCAATGGGGGTAATGACCGCCTTACTTGAACGGGATCAAAGCGGGGAAGGGCAGTGGGTACAAGCCAATCTCTTGCAAGCGGGCTTAACCTT
>JBAXGQ010000023.1:0-23794 GCA_037139315.1 Burkholderiaceae bacterium | reverse complement strand
GGGCTGATGCTTCCCAGCCACCAGCATCCTCATCAATTAATTGGCCGCCGTGCCACGGCGAAGCACTAGAACCTTTGCGTCCGGCATGCGAGAGCTGAATAAAAACGGGTACTGCTGGCGCTAATGCTCTTGCCCGCGTAAGTTTGTCTTTCAGTGCAGCTTCGGTACGCTCATCCCATAGACCTAAGCAAACCGGAGTGATACGCGCTTCGGGTAAGACGCCAGTGGCCTCAATAATAAATAGACCTGCGCCACTGTTCAGTAAATTACCCCAATGCATGAGATGCCAATCGGTCGCCGCACCATCATCCGAGGAATACTGGCACATGGGTGCCACCACGATACGGTTACTGAGCTCTAAGCCGCCCTTGGGCGAGCCTAAGGTGTATTTAGAAAATAACAAACTCATATGCACTTTCAACAAAAAATTGGCCAAACCGATAGAATAACGAGATCCCTATGAGGGTTTTTATTTTCGCAGGTTTTTGCCGGTAAATCCTTCATCTCTACTTCATACAATAACTCGGGTAAAACCTTATGAATGCACCTCAAGCCTTTGAAATTAAAGAAGATATTGGACACTTTGTTGGCGGCAAAATTATTCAACCCACAGTTGGTCGTTATGCTGAAGTGTATAACCCTGCAACTGGGGCAATTGCCAGGCGAGTTGCCTTGGCTAACCGTGCTGAGGTGGATGCTGCTATCGAAGTTGCCCAAGCTGCTTTTCCGACCTGGTCGGATACCTCGCCCCTGCGGCGCGCCCGCATTCTATTTAAATACCTCGAGCTGCTAAATCGCCATAGCGATGAATTGGCGGCCATTATTACGGCCGAGCACGGCAAAGTCTTTACCGACGCTCAAGGCGAAGTCACTCGCGGAATTGAGATAGTCGAATTCGCCACTGGCATTCCCGAACTACTAAAAGGTGATTACACCGAGCAAGTCTCGACCGGCATCGATAATTGGGTCATGCGCCAGCCTTTAGGCGTGGTTGCCGGAATTACCCCGTTTAATTTTCCGGTAATGGTACCGATGTGGATGTTTCCAATGGCCATTGCTTGCGGTAACACCTTCATTCTCAAGCCTAGCCCTACCGACCCATCGGCATCTTTATTCATGGCGCGCTTACTCAAAGAGGCGGGCTTGCCTGACGGCGTATTTAATGTTGTGCAAGGTGATAAAGAGGCAGTAGATGCCTTACTTGAAAATCCCCAGGTCAAGGCCCTTAGCTTCGTTGGCTCAACACCAATTGCGAATTATATTTACGAGCGTGGGGCCCATTTCGGCAAACGCGTTCAGGCCCTCGGCGGAGCCAAAAATCATATGGTGATCATGCCCGATGCTGATATCGATAAAGCTGTTGATGCTCTCGTTGGCGCCGCTTATGGCTCAGCTGGTGAACGCTGTATGGCCATTTCAGTAGCGGTACTGGTTGGCGATGCAGCCGATAAAGTGATGCCAAAGCTCATTGAACGGACAAAGGCCCTCAAAATTAAAAACGGCATGGAACTCGATGCCGAGATGGGGCCGATCGTTACTCGTGCAGCCCTTGAGCGTATTACTGGGTATATTGAAAGTGGCGTAGCTAGTGGGGCCACATTATTGGTAGATGGCCGTCCATTTAAATCTCCGCAGTTTGAGCAAGGCTTCTGGATTGGCGGCACCCTGTTCGATCATGTCACTCCCGATATGACAATTTATCGCGAAGAGATTTTTGGCCCCGTACTTTCTTGCGTGCGAGTAGCTAACTTTGCCGACGCTTTGAATTTAGTCAATGCCCATGAATTTGGGAATGGTGTGGCTTGCTTTACCAGCGACGGTAATATTGCCCGCGAATTTGCGCGCCGTGTACAAGTCGGTATGGTGGGCATCAATGTACCGATTCCGGTACCCATGGCCTGGCATGGCTTTGGGGGCTGGAAACGATCGATCTTTGGCGATACCCATGCCTACGGCAAAGAAAGTGTGCGTTTTTATACTAAGCAAAAAAGTGTGATGCAACGCTGGCCTGAAAGTATTAGCAAAGGCGCAGAATTCGTCATGCCGACTTCAAAGTAGTCGTTAATAACTTAACGACTTACTAGAAAATCGCTTGTTTACTGCAGGGTATTTTTCAGAATGGGAAGCGCGGGCAAGGCTAAAACCTGAATGCCCTCTTCTCGCAACGATTCTGCTTCGTCTTGCGTGGTCTGACCGCGAATATTACGCTCAGGAGCCTCATGGTAATGAATACGTCGCGCCTCTTCAGCAAATGCAGTGCCGACATCTTCTGAACCATTAATCAGTTGGCGTACACCCTTTAAAAAAGCCTCCTGCATTTGTGGTTCAAGCTGGGTCTGCGTTTGTACTGCATTGCGCTCGCCAAGCCGATCACCAATATGGGGTGCGGAGGGTAAACGAATAACCTCATTACTATTGCATATTGGGCAAGTCAATAAACCATTCGCCTGTTGTGACAGGCAATCTTCCTCCGAAGCAAACCAGCCTTCAAAAGAATGGGTCAATGCACAGGAAAGGTTATAAACTTTCATACCAATATTAGATAAGGATTATTTGCATAAATTCAAGGGCTATAAATATAAGTTTAATTATAAAGATTTTGGTAAAACCAGGCCGCGCCGATAACGCTCTAGCCAGTAACTCGAAATAATCGTCTTCACGTCAGTAATTTCACCACTTTCAACCCAGCGCAGCAAATCTTCTAGAGGTGCTGCAAATACATCTAAAAACTCTTCCGCATCAAGCTGGCTTTTGCCCTCGATGAGCCCTTGAGCCAAGTAAATATCGATAAATTCGGTTGAATAGGAAATCACCGGATTAATACGGCGAATAAAAGACCATTTGCTGGCGGTATAGCCAGTCTCTTCTAGTAGCTCGCGTTGCGCACAAAGCAAAGGATCTTCACCAATTTCTAACTTTCCAGCTGGAATTTCTAAACAAGCTTTCGCAATGGGGTAGCGATACTGACGCTCCATCACTACCCGGCCATCATCCAATAAAGCGAGGATAGCAACAGCACCTGGATGGGTTAAATACTCGCGCATTGCCTCCGCCCCATCGGGCAAGCGCACTACATCGCGCTTCATCTGCAGAAAAATACCATCGTAGATGGCTTCACCCGAAACGCGCTCTTCGCGCAAATGGGCATCACCAATTGCTAAATCACTGAGTGATTTTTCAGCCATTAAACGCCTAACAAAGTACGACGCATAGCGTCTAAACACAATGTTAATAAGCCAGCTGGGAAAATACCCAAGACTAAAACCAAAAGGCCGTTCAAGCTCAACATACTGCGCGCCAACTTTGAGCCACTGACTGCATGCAACTCGTGGATTGGCTTATCGAAGTACATGACCTTGACTACCCGCAAATAATAAAAAGCACCAACCAAAGACGCTAATACCGCGAGCACTGCCAAACCAGTGTATTGAGCATCCACTAAAGCTTCAAGGACGGCTAGCTTTGCCGCAAAGCCAACTGTAGGCGGTACTCCAGCCAAAGAAAACATCAAAATTAAACCGATAAACGCGTACCATGGATGTTGCTGATTTAAGCCCTTTAAACCATCGAGAGTTTCACAGTCATAGCCTTTACGCGACAGTAGCATTAATAAGCCAAAGCTACCTAAAGTAGTTAATACGTAGGTTAAGGTATAAAAAAAGGCGGAACTAAAAGCGTGCTCATCAAATACTGCTAGCATGCCCAATAAAACAAAACCCATCTGCGCAATCGCCGAATAAGCCAGCATCCGCTTCAGATTGGTTTGGGCAATTGCGGTGATATTTCCTAATACCAAAGACAATACCGCTAACAGGATCAACATCGGCTGCCAATCACCCATTAAGGGTAATAACGCATTCACCAGTAAACGGAATAGCAAAGCAAAGGCGGCTAATTTAGGCGCAGCTGCAATGAGTAGAGTTACAGCAGTGGGCGCACCTTGATAAACATCAGGCACCCACATATGAAATGGCACTACGCCCATTTTAAAAGCTAAACCTGCCACAATAAACACGACTCCAAAAGCCAAGACTAAATGGTTAATACGGGGGTCGGCAACCGCTTGAAAAATTTCGAGTAAGTCTAATGAGCCGGTTACGCCATACAACATCGACATGCCATATAAAAGAAAGCCTGAAGCTAAAGCACCCAAAATAAAATATTTCATTGCTGCCTCAGCACTCTTTGCGCTGTTATGGCGCATTGCAACTAATGCATAGGTTGATAAGGCCATTAATTCCAAGCCCAAATATAAGCTCAGTAAATTTGCCCCAGAAATGAGTACCATTTGACCCAGCAAAGCAAATAAACATAAAACAATAAAGTCTGGGCGAAATAAGCCCCGATCTTTTAAGTACTGTTTGGAGTAAATCAAGCTAATGAGTAAGGCTAGGCAGCACCCTGCTTTCAGTAAATTTGCCACTGGATCAGACTGAAACAAGCCATTCATTGCCAATAGCGAAACATCATCAAAGCGACCGATAAATGCAATAGCAAGAACGGCCAATAAAATTAAGCTAAAGAAATAAACAAAACCAACACCGCGGGGTGTATGAAAAATATCAGGTTCTTCGCTAGCAGCAAAAGCATTACTGACTACTACTGGACGTTCACGGACAAAAACACTTGCTACCAATAAAAAGCAGGCGGTTACCAGTAATAGTAATTCGGGGAAAATGGCAATAAGGTCAAATGCTTGCATATGTTCTATCCTACAATTTGCTGATGGCAACATGTTGCAGCAGATTAATTACGGCGGGATGAATAATATCGGTAAAAGGCTTGGGATATACCCCCATCCACAAAACACAAATCGATAATGTTCCCATCATGAAAAACTCACGCCCATTAATATCTTTCAGGGCTGCTACCTGGGGGTTAGCAATCGGACCAAAAAATACCCGCTTCACCATCCATAAAGAATAAGCAGCACCAAGAATTAAAGCTGTAGCCGCTAAGACTCCAATTAAGAAATCGTAATCGACTGCCGCCAGAATCACCATAAACTCACCCACAAAGCCGGAGGTAGCCGGTAAACCGCAGTTAGCCATGGCCATAAAGACAGCAAATGCTGCAAATTTAGGCATCGTATGCGCTACGCCACCGTAATCCGCAATTTGCCGGGTATGCATTCGATCGTATAAAACACCGATCGACAAAAACATTGCGCCGGAGATAAAGCCATGTGAAATCATTTGCACAATTCCGCCCTCAATACCGAGCGGACTAAAAAGGAAAAACCCGAGGGTTACAAAACCCATATGCGCTACCGATGAGTAAGCAACTAACTTCTTCATATCCTGTTGGACTAAGGCAACCAGGCCGACATAAATGACTGCTACCAAAGATAAGAAAATAATAAATGGACCGAGATATTGGCTGGCATCGGGCGCTATGGGTAAAGAGAAGCGCAAGAAACCATACGCGCCTAACTTCAACATAATGGCTGCTAATACTACAGAACCGCCCGTAGGGGCCTCGACGTGAACGTCGGGAAGCCACGTGTGTAATGGCCACATTGGCACTTTAACTGCAAAGGCCATAAAAAATGCCGCAAACAAAAAGACTTGCTCAACAATATCCAAGCGCGTCTCTTGCCAAACCAGAATGTCAAAACTATTAC
Source organism: Burkholderiaceae bacterium (assembly GCA_037139315.1). GTDB lineage: Bacteria > Pseudomonadota > Gammaproteobacteria > Burkholderiales > Burkholderiaceae > Polynucleobacter. The sequence continues at coordinate 18,171 of JBAXGQ010000023.1, read as the reverse complement.
TGACGTTATATAGATAGAGCAAGGCCACTAAAGTCAGTAACGACCCCAGCAGGGTATACAAGAAGAACTTAAAGGCTGCATAAATACGGTTATGCCCACCCCAAACGCCAATAATCACATACATTGGAATTAAGGTTGCCTCAAAAAACACATAAAACAGTAAAGCGTCGAGTGCTGCAAATACGCCAATCATTAAACCCGACAAAATCATGAACGATGCCAGGTACTGAGAAACTTTAACTTGAATCACGTCCCAGGCAGCAATCACTATGAAGATATTGATAAATGCAGTGAGCACAATAAACCACACTGAAATACCGTCAACCCCTAGATAGTAATTAATATCGTAGCGCGGAATCCAACTGACCTTTTCAACAAATTGCATGCCAGCATTGGCAAGATCAAAGTTCAAAATTAAAGGTAAGGTGGCGATAAAACTGACAACTGCTCCAAAGAGCGCTAGGTAGCGTAAACCAACAGTGGATTTATCTGAACCAAACATCAACAGCACAAGGCCGAAGAAGATTGGCGTCCAGATTGCAAATGAAAGTGTCATGAAATTAAAACCTAGCGCACATAAGGTAAGTAAGCATATAAAACCCAAGCTAATAAAACAGCAAGGCCTAAAATCATCGCAAATGCATAGTGATATAAATAACCTGACTGCAAATGCCGCATTACACCCGCCATTCGACCCACTAAATGCGCGCTGCCATTAACCAGTAAACCATCAATGAGCTGCTGATCGCCACGGTGCCATAAGCCGCGACCTAGCCAAATAGAGCCCTTAGCAAAAACCCATTGATTGAGTTCGTCTAGGTAATATTTATGATCGAGTAATTTTTTCAATGGCGCAAAGGTGTGGGCAATTTTGCTCGGTAAACTGGGAACCCACAAATAGCCGATTGCTGCCGTTAGTACCCCTAAGGCCACTAGAATTGTTACCGAGGAGGTCAACGCATGAAGAGCCATCGCAATTGGGCCATGGAATTCATTTGCTAACTCTTCCATTACAGGATGCTGGCTTAAGTCGATGAACATCGAGTCGCCAAAAAAATCGCCAAACAACATCGGCTCAATGGCATAAAAACCAATAATGACAGAGGGAATAGCCAAGAGAATTAATGGCACAGTTACCACCCAAGGCGACTCGTGTGGCACCTCACCCGCGGCTAAGCCGTGATGCGCATCAGCATCAGCATCTGCATGCTCATCATGACTGGATTGATGAAAGCGCTCTTTGCCATGAAAAACATAAAAGTACAAGCGGAATGAGTACAGCGCAGTAATAAAGACACTTACCATCACAGCAAAATAGGCAAACCCTGAGCCCGGTATAGTGCTGGCAGCAACCGCTTCAATAATCGAATCTTTTGAATAAAACCCCGAAAAGAATGGCGTACCAATGAGGGATAAACTGCCAACTAACATCATTAAACAAGTAACGGGCATATATTTCCACAAGCCGCCCATGTTGCGCATATCTTGCTCATGATGCATTCCCATAATGACACTACCCGCTGCTAAAAATAATAGGGCCTTAAAGAAAGCATGGGTCATTAAATGAAAAATGGCCACTGGATATGCCGATACACCTAAAGCAATCGTCATGAAGCCCAGTTGTGACAACGTGGAATAGGCCACTACGCGTTTGATATCGTTTTGCACAATCCCTAAGAAGCCCATAAACAAAGCGGTAATCGAGCCAATAACCAAAATAAAGCTCAGGGCTGTCGTCGATAGCTCAAATAAAGGGGACATCCGCGAGACCATAAAAATACCAGCCGTCACCATCGTAGCTGCATGAATTAAGGCTGAAATTGGCGTTGGTCCTTCCATCGAGTCTGGTAACCAAACATGCAAGGGAAATTGTGCAGACTTACCCATCGCGCCAATGAACAAGCAAATACAAATTACTGTCATTAAATTCCAGCTCGTTCCAGGCAGGGTTTGCGCAGCAAGTGCGGTATTTTGAGCAAAGATGGCGTCATAGTTCATTGAGCCGGTATAAGCCAAAATTAACCCTATGCCCAAGATGAAACCAAAATCACCCACGCGATTAACTAAAAATGCCTTCATATTGGCAAAAACGGCGGTTTGACGTTCAAAATAAAAGCCGATTAACAAATATGACACCACACCAACTGCCTCCCAGCCAAAGAACAGTTGCAGCAGGTTGTTACTCATCACCAACATCAGCATTGCAAAAGTAAATAGCGAGATATAAGCAAAGAAACGGTTATAGCCCGGTTCACCATGCATATAGCCGATGGTATAAATGTGCACCATTAATGAAACAAAGGTGACTACTACCATCATCGTAGCGGTGAGTGAGTCAATTAAAAAGCCGATCCCTAAATTGAGCTCACCTAATTGCATCCAGGTATAAACCTCGCCATTAAAATAATCCCCAGCCTGCACATAAAAGAAAACTTGGCAAGATAAGGCAAAAGCAATAATGACGCCCATAATAGCGATCGACTGCGAGCCAACTTTACCTAAACGATTACCAAATAAAGCTGTGCCAAAAAAACCAGTAATGATGGAGCCTACTAGCGGGGCTAGCGGAATGGCGCACAAGAGTGGCAGGGTTAAATTCGTTTGCATCATTAACCCTTAAGTCGATCAAGATCTTCGGCATTAATCGTATCGAGCTTACGAAATAGCACAATCAAAATGGCTAAGCCAATGGCAGCCTCAGCAGCAGCAACCGTCAGAATAAAAAAGACGAAAACTTGGCCAGCCATATCACCGAGGAAATGGGAGAAAGCAATAAAGTTGATATTGACTGAAAGTAGCATTAACTCAATTGCCATTAATAAAATAATCAGGTTGCGTCGATTCAAGAAAATACCCACCACACTGGTCGCAAAAAGAATGGCACTGAGGACTAAATAATGGGCCAAGGTAATCGTCATTCTTTCCTCCCCCGACGATTTTGTTCGGCATCTTGTTTGGCATCCATCTCACTTGGCATTGAAACAATGCGCAGGCGATCGCTAGCCTTAACGGCAACTTGATCAGCAATATTTTGCGTCTTCGAATCTTTGCGACGCCTTAAGGTTAGGGCCACAGCAGCAATAATGGCCACTAATAAAATAACGCCCGCTACTTCAAAGGCATATACATAATCAACAAAGATCAATTTACCGAGCGCGTGGGTATTATTACTAGCAAGCTCTTCACTCATCGCTTGTACTGGTGCCCGTGTCCCAATAAAGCTGCGGATTAAAACGACCGCTAATTCCAAGACGATCACAGCTCCCATTAAGAAAGCAACCGGTAGATATTTTTTAAAATCGCGACGCAAATGGGCTAAATCTAAATCTAGCATCATGACCACGAATAAAAATAACACCATCACCGCTCCAACATAAACCAGGATTAGTGCCAGACTTAAAAATTCAGCTTGTAATAACATCCAAATTCCCGAGGCGCAGAAAAATGCCAGCACCAAAAAGAGTGCTGCATGAACTGGATTGGGTGCAGTAACGACCCGTAAAGCAGCAATGACTAATAGGCCGGCAAAGGCATAGAAGAAGATTGCGAAGATGGTAGATGGGTCGAAGGTCACAGGTTCTTTAGCTATTCTTCATTAACGATAAGGTGCATCAGCAGCGCGATTTGCGGCAATTTCTTTTTCATACTCGTCGCCCACAGCCAATAACATCTCTTTGGTCATATAAAGATCGCCACGTTTATCACCAAAGTATTCAAAAATATTGGTTTCCACAATTGCATCGACTGGACAAGCTTCTTCACAAAAGCCACAAAAAATACATTTAGTTAAATCGATATCGTAGCGGGTAGTACGCCGTGTACCATCATCACGCTGATCTGATTCAATCGAAATTGCTAAAGCAGGACAAACTGCCTCACATAATTTGCAAGCAATGCACCGCTCTTCCCCATTTGGATAGCGCCGTAACGCATGGAGGCCACGAAAACGCGGTGATAAGGGGGTTTTTTCTTCGGGATATTGAATCGTGAATTTAGGCTTAAAGAGGTAACGCCCTGTAATCGACATACCCGTCAAAATATCTTTGAGCATCAGGCTATCGAAAAATTGGCTTACGCGCTTGAGTGATTTTTTAATCATAGTTCGCCTTAATTCCAAATATTCCAAGGTGAAACAATCCAAGCGCCAACTACTACCACCCAAAATACTGCCAGGGGAATAAACACTTTCCAGCCTAAGCGCATGATTTGGTCGTAGCGATAACGCGGTAACGTGGCGCGTAACCAGATAAAGCATGACAACAAGAAAAAGGTTTTGGCAAACAACCAGAAGAAACCCGGAATATCGCGCAGAATCGGTAAATCAAGAATAGGTAGCCAGCCGCCCAAGAATAGGACTGAAGCCATTGCCGCAATCAAAATCATATTGGCATACTCTGCCAAAAAGAACATCGCAAAAGCCATGCCCGAATATTCCACCATATGTCCAGCGACAATTTCCGACTCTCCTTCTACAACATCAAATGGATGGCGGTTTGTTTCTGCAATACCTGAAATAAAGTAAATTAAAAACATCGGTAATAGGGGCAACCAATTCCACGACAAGAAATTTAAGCCATAAGTTGCAAAAAGACCAGTGCTTTGGCTAATGACGATGGTGCTTAAATTTAAAGAACCTGAAACCATTAATACGGTGACTAAAGCAAAGCCCATTGCAATTTCATAAGAAATCATTTGTGCAGCAGCGCGCATCGCGCCTAAGAACGGGTATTTCGAGTTAGAGGCCCAGCCAGCCAAAATAATGCCGTAGACGCCTACGGAAGTAATCGCCATCACATAGAGCAAGCCAGCATTCACATTTGCTAACACCATCTCGGCCTGAAATGGAATGACGGCCCAGGCAGCAAATGCGGGTGCAATCACCATAACTGGGGCAATTACATACAACACTTTGCTCGCGCGTGTGGGTGAAATTATTTCTTTTAATAAGAGCTTGAGCGCATCCGCAATTGGTTGAAATAAGCCCAATGGACCAACCCGATTCGGACCTAAACGAATATGCATCCACCCGATCAGCTTACGCTCCCACAGTGTGAGGTAAGCAACTGCGCCAAACATTGGCAAAACAATGATGACGATTTTGATTAAGGTCCAGACCAAGGGCCAAAATGAGCCAAAGATAGCTAGGCCTTGCACTTCGATCAGGTTGAGAAAATCAGCCATCGCTTAGCCCACTTCTCCTGCAGTCCGGGTAAGTGTAAGCGGTCCAAACATCGGTCCCAGCTGCATGCTAGCTGGGGTTGTACTCGCTAAACGAACAACGCCAGCGGCTAAGCCTGGTACCTGCGTGGCAGCTAAACTAACGCTGACACCTGCTTGAGTCACTTGCACGATTTCACCCTCTACCAAACCCAGTTCAGCAAAAGTGTGTGGTCCTAAGCCCACCTTCATCGCTAATTTTGCATCGGCAGTTAGTTGCAATGCACTTGAACGACGGACGATAGCATCTACTCCGTATAACGGCACATCTCCTAAGCGCTCTAAACTCGCGGTTTGCGTTGGCACTGCGGCGCTTAAACTCAGCTTATCGCTAAATTGATTATTGGCGAGGAGCGCAGCGCTATCGAGCAACTCAGGTAAGGCTTCTGCACGAACTTCTTCAGGCAGATTAAATAAAAAGCCATCGAGTTTTGCCAAGGTCCCCAGGGTGCGCAACACTTTCCAAGCGGGACGCGCATCGCCAAGTGGTTTTACCGCAGGCTGGATTGTTTGAATAGTGCCAGCCGTATTCACATAACTAGCCATGGTTTCAGTAAATGGCGTAATCGGCAACAGTACATCGGCCAACTCGAGTAAGTCTGGGCTGGTAAATGCCGTTAAGGCAATCACGGTATCGGCCTTAGTCAAAGCTGCGCGGGTTTGCTGTGGATTCGGTAAGTCTGCCAAAGGCTCGACATGCATCAATAGATAAGCGTGCCGCTCGCCATCGAGTAAGGAGTTGATACTGCCCGCATTACCCTGAACCGCATTTACGAGATGTGCGCCAACACTATTGCCACCCTCTTGCAGGAAGCCAAAACGTGCACCAGTCTGTTCGGCAATAAATTGAGCTAATACATGTAAATCGGCCGCTTGTGGGTGCGCGATGGCACTTGCACCTAAAAATATTGCTTGATTTGGGCTGTCTATGCCAGCTGATGAGTTAAGGGCTTGCGTCTCTAATAACGCTTGCGCAATCTGCATTGCTTCAGGCGAAACAGTTTCGCTACGAATCCCTGCGGGGGCTGAAACACCTTTCGCCTGCGCCAGTGCCAAGGCAATTTCACTGAGCCCAGTAACCCAAGCACTCGGTCTCATTGTTAAGCTACTTGCTAACGGCATCAACCAATCACTGCCACCAGCATCCAGGCGATGAATTTGTAAGCCCTGCTTAGTAGCAGTACGCAACCGTGCAGCAATTAGGGGCTGATCTTTACGTAAATTACTACCAATGACGAAAGCGCGCTTTAAGCTACTTAACTCATTGATTGCCATCCCCAAATAAGGAACAGCTGCAGAGCCACGGGTATCAACCTGACGTAAACGCGTTTCAATTTGACTAGAGCCTAAACCACGTAGCAGTTTTTGTAATAAATAGAGTTCTTCGACGCTAGAAATAGGATGCGCAATAGCAGCAATGGATTCAGCGCCATGTAAATTACCAATCGTTTGCAAGGAGTGGGAAACATAATCAAGAGCAGATTGCCAATCGGTTTCTAGCCACTTACCATCTTGCTTAACCATGGGCGTAGTTAATCGTTCAGCGCTGTTGAGACCCTCGTAGGCAAAGCGATCACGGTCACTTATCCAACATTCATTGATTGCTTCATTTTCTAAAGCGACTACACGCATCACTCGATTAGCCTTAGTTTGCACCGTAGTATTACTACCTAAGCTGTCATGCGGGCTAAGCGAACGTTTACGCGCTAACTCCCAAGTCCGCGCGGCATAACGAAACGGCTTACTAGTTAAAGCGCCTACGGGACAAATATCAATCATGTTGCCCGATAACTCAGAGTCAATCGTGCGCCCCAAGAAAGTGGTAATTTCGGAATGCTCACCACGGTTAACCATGCCTAATTCCATCACCCCGGCAACTTCTTGGCCAAAACGTACACAACGCGTGCAATGAATACAACGGGTCATTTCTTCCATCGAAATTAAAGGGCCAACATTTTTATGGAACACCACCCGCTTCTCTTCGGTATAGCGTGAACTCGACTTGCCATAACCAACTGCTAAATCTTGTAATTGACATTCTCCGCCCTGATCACAAATCGGACAATCCAGTGGATGATTAATCAGTAAAAACTCCATCACCGAACGTTGCGCCTCAAGGGCTTTAGCTGAATGCGTGAATACTTTCATCCCTTGAGTCACTGGCGTGGCGCAAGCGGGTAAAGGTTTAGGCGCTTTTTCAACCTCAACTAAACACATCCGGCAATTCGCTGCAATAGATAATTTTTTGTGATAACAAAAATGCGGCACATAGGTACCCAAGCTAGTTGCTGCGTGCATCACCATCGAACCTTGAGGAACCGTTACTGGCTTACCATCAACTTCAAGTTCAACCATACTCATGCGCTTGAACTCCCAACCACTTCAGCAGTTTCAAGGGCATGGATCCCGTCCGCAGATACTAAGCAACGCTTGTGTTCAATGTGATAAACAAACTCATCACGAAAATGCTTGAGCATACCGCGCACTGGCATCGCTGCAGCATCACCCAAAGCACAAATCGTGCGGCCTTGGATGTTATTAGCCACATCATTGAGCAAATCTAAATCTTCAATCCGCCCAGTACCATGTTCAATGCGATTAACGATACGCCATAACCATCCAGTGCCTTCGCGACATGGCGTACATTGACCGCATGATTCTTCGTGATAAAAATACGAGAGCCGTAAGAGGGCCTGCACCATGCAGCGCGTGTCATTCATCACAATCACTGCACCTGAGCCCAACATCGAGCCTGCTTTAGCAAGGCTGTCGTAATCCATTGTTAAATCCATCATTTCAGCAGCTGGAATTACGGGAGCCGAAGAGCCGCCAGGAATGACTGCTTTTAAAGTAGAGCCATTCCGCATACCGCCAGCTAATTGCAATAATTCTGCGAATGGCAAACCCAGGGGAATTTCATAATTGCCAGGTCGATTAACGTCACCTGAAACGGAGAATATTTTCGTGCCACCATTGTTCGGTTTACCCAACTTTAAGTAGGCCTCGCCGCCCATGGCTAAAACAAAGGGTACAGCTGCAAAGGTTTCAGTATTATTAATTGTGGTGGGCTTACCGTATAAACCAAAGCTGGCAGGAAATGGCGGTTTAAAGCGCGGTTGACCCTTCTTGCCTTCTAAGGACTCGAGTAAGGCCGTTTCTTCGCCACAGATATATGCCCCCCAACCAGGCGTGGCATGTAATTCAAAACTGAAATCACTACCTAAAATATGATTACCTAAATAGCCTGCGGCACGGGCTTCATCAAGCGCAGCCTCAAAGCGTTTATAGACATCCCAAATTTCACCATGAATATAGTTATAGCCTACAGAAATGCCCATGGTGTATGCACCAATAATCATCCCTTCAATCAAAGCATGCGGGTTATAACGCATGATGTCACGATCTTTAAACGTGCCCGGCTCACCTTCATCACTATTGCAGACTAAATATTTTTGTCCAGGAAATTGCCGTGGCATAAAACTCCACTTCAAACCAGTGGGGAAACCTGCGCCACCACGTCCACGTAATGCCGATAACTTTAGCTCGGCAATAATCGCCTCAGGTGCTATGGGTTCCGTTAAGATGCGGCGCAATTGTCCGTAACCACCGCGTTTCACATAATCTTCTAAATGCCAGTTATCACCAGTTAAGCCAGCCAAAATCAATGGCTTAACATGATTTTTGTGTAAGCTCGTCATGCTCTCGACCCTTCTGCATAAATCGTCTTGGCGCTACGTAACTCAGCTAACAAGGCATCAATTTTGTCGTGACTCATAAAACTACACATGCGCTTATCGTTTACCAGCATCACCGGAGAATCGCCGCAAGCGCCCATGCACTCCCCTTCTTTGAGCGTAAAGGTGCCGCATGGAGTAGTTTCATTAAAGCCAATGCCAAGGGTTTGCTTCAAGTATTCAGCTGCATCAGCCCCATGACTTAATTGACAAGGTAAATTTGTACAAACCACAATTTTGTATGCGCCAATAGGCTTAGTGTTGTACATATTGTAGAAAGTAGCTACTTCATCAACTGCAATGGTGGGCATACCCAAGATCTGTGCAACCTCTTCAATCACGGCAGGCGAAATCCAGCCTAACTCAGTTTGCGCGGCAATTAAAGCAGCCATGACTGCTGATTGCTTTTGCTCAGGCGGATACTTCGCAATATTGCGATTAATTTCAGCATGGCAGGCGGCAGAAAATAAAGTGGTCATTAGCGGTCGATCTCGCCAAAAACAATATCTTGGGTGCCAATAATCGTCACAGCATCGGCAATCATATGGCCCCGGGCCATTTCATCAAGGGCAGCTAAATGGACAAAGCCCGGCGCGCGAATTTTCATCCGATAGGGTTTATTAGCACCATCAGAAATTAAATAGACACCAAACTCCCCTTTTGGATGTTCGACTGCTGCATAAGCTTCACCTTGCGGTACATGAATACCTTCAGTAAATAATTTGAAATGGTGAATCAACTCTTCCATATTCGTTTTCATATCTACACGCGATGGGGGAGCAACTTTATGGTTATCACTCATCACAGAACCAGGATTTGCTTTTAACCAGGCAACACACTGCGTAATAATGCGGTTCGATTGCCGCATCTCTTCCATGCGCACTAAATACCGATCATAAGAGTCGCCATTGACGCCTACAGGAATATCAAAGTCTAGGCGGTCATACACTTCATAAGGCTGCTTCTTGCGTAAATCCCATTCAATCCCCGAGCCACGCAACATTGGCCCTGTAAAGCCAAGCTGTAGAGCGCGCTCAGGCGTAACAACGCCAATACCCACTAAGCGTTGCTTCCAAATACGGTTATCGGTGAGAAGATTGCAATACTCATCGACATTAGCAGGAAAGCGTTTACTAAAGGCTTCAATGAAATCAAGTAAAGAGCCAGTGCGAGTTTCATTCAGACGGTGAATTGCCGCATCACTGCGCACTTTTGATTTCGTGAACTGAGGCATCTCGCTGGGTAAATCACGATATACGCCGCCTGGACGATAGTAAGCTGCATGCATTCGTGCGCCAGATACAGCCTCATACATGTCGAAAATTTCTTCACGGTCACGGAAAGCATATAAGAATACGGCCATTGCGCCTACGTCTAAACCGTGACAACCAATCCACAGCAAATGATTGAGTAGACGTGTTAATTCATCAAACATGACCCGTATATATTGCGCGCGCAGGGGTACGTCAACGCCAATTAATTTTTCAATCGACATGACATAGGCATGCTCATTCACCATCATGGAAACGTAATCTAGGCGATCCATATACGGCACGTTTTGAATCCAGGTACGCGTCTCAGCCAATTTTTCAGTCGCGCGATGTAATAAACCAATATGCGGATCAGCCCGTTGAATCACTTCTCCGTCCAGCTCCAGTACTAACCGTAAAACGCCATGCGCTGCAGGATGCTGGGGACCAAAGTTGAGGGTGTAATTCTTAATTTCTGCCATGATGAAGCCCCTTAAGCGGGTCCTCCATAGGATTCTTCGCGAACTATGCGGGGTATCACTTCACGGGGTTCGATCGTCACGGGCTGATACACCACCCGTTTAAGTTCAGGGTCGTAACGCATTTCAACTGTGCCCGAAATGGGAAAGTCTTTACGAAATGGGTGACCAATAAAACCATAGTCGGTGAGAATGCGGCGTAAATCCTCATGCCCGTCAAACAAAATGCCAAATAAATCGAAGGCTTCACGCTCAAACCAATTAGCTGAGCTCCACACCGGGACAAGCGATGCAACAACTGGATAACTGTCATCTGGCGCAAACACGCGCAAACGTAAGCGCTGATTATGTTGCAAGGAAAGTAAGTGACTGACGACTGCAAAACGTAAACCCGTCCATGAGCCATCACCATAATCTTGATAATCAACCCCGCATAAATCAATCAGCTGTTCAAATGCCAACGTGGGATCATCACGCAACATCAAGGCAGCAGTGAAGTAATCTTGCGCAGCAACGACCAAGGTCACTTCATTTAGAGCAACCTCAACTGATTGCACTCGTGCTCCCAGCACGTTTTGAATCGTTGTTGCAAGATGATTTAAGCGCTCAGACATGGATGCTTGACCTAGGCTTTGCGCGCAATAGTACTGGTACGGCCAATTTTGGCCTGTAGTTGAATAATGCCGTAGATTAGTGCTTCAGCTGTGGGCGGACAACCTGGTACATAGATATCTACAGGCACAATGCGATCGCAGCCACGCACAACCGAATAGGAGTAATGGTAATAACCTCCTCCATTAGCGCATGAGCCCATTGAAATCACCCAGCGTGGTTCAGGCATTTGGTCATACACTTTACGCAAAGCCGGGGCCATTTTATTGCACAAAGTACCAGCGACAATCATTAAATCGGATTGCCGCGGTGAGGGACGAAACACGACCCCAAAGCGGTCTAAATCGTAACGTGCAGCGCCCGCATGCATCATTTCTACTGCACAACAAGCCAAACCAAAAGTCATGGGCCACAGTGAACCCGTCCGAGTCCAGTTAATGAGCTGATCTGCAGAGGTAGTAATAAAGCCTTCTTTGAGTACGCCTTCTAACGCCATAACATTTACTCCCAGTCGAGGGCGCCCTTTTTCCAGATGTAAACAAAGCCAACAACGAATTCCAAGAGAAACACAATCATCGAGGCATAGCCTGCCCAACCAATATCACGCAAAGCAACTCCCCAGGGAAATAGGAAAGCAGTTTCAAGGTCGAACAAAATAAAGAGGATGGCAATGAGGTAATAGCGTACGTCAAATTTCATACGCGCATCTTCGAATGCTTCAAAGCCACATTCGTAAGGAGAAAGTTTTTCTGTGTTGGGACTAGAGGGGGCCACAATCTTACCCAGCAACATGGGCACTAAACCAACAGCAATCCCTACAAGGATAAAAAGCAACACCGGAAAGTAGTTTGCGAGGTTCAAAATTAGCCTAAATCAGTTATCAAGCGAAGCCTAGATTGCTCTTCTGAAATACAGACGAGATTATAAGGGTTTTCCTCTAGACTTTCTGAATTTGAGGGGAAATAAGCCCTATTCTTTAGGCCGCCAGATGAGGCTTAAACCTCCCAGCCCTTTCACTTCCAGCTATTTCCCTATAGTGCGCGATGGCACCCATCGCAAAAAGGGGGGGATACCGTTTGTTTACACCCACAGAAATACATGACCTTACTTTCGGTGGCTGTAAATTCAAAGGGGAAGCAATCCGTTATTTGATGGGAGTCATCACAAAATGGCTGGGTTTTACTAAGCCCACAAGAGCACCATTCATATGTTTTACCAGCCTGAACTTCGACTGAATATGGCTCATTCTTTGAGATTTTTCTTTCCATTGCAGACCCCTATTCAATTAAACCAATGGATCATTCATCTGATCATGAAATTCTGCCAAACTGAGAGCATCGCTAATTTCTCTTGGCAACGCATCGCGCGCTGAAAAAACCCCTAAAATTTTTCCATCTTCAGTAACAATAGGGAGGTGCCTAAAACCACGTTCAATCATAATCATCACCGCATGCGAGACAATCATTTCTGGTGGAACGCAATGGGGATTAGGAGTCATCACTTGAGACACGAGTGTTTTTTCTGGAATCAAGCCCTTTGCTAATACCCGCGTCATTAAATCGCGCTCAGTCACAATGCCCTCTAAGGCGCCATTTGGAGAAATAATTAAGACACTGCCACAATTTGCCTTTGTCATCGTGCGTGCAGCATCAAGAATAGTCGCACTAGGCGGTAAACGCACTAAGTTACTATGCACAATAGATTTAGATACAGAACGTTCAGTCATTGTTAGTCCCTAAAAAATGAATGTCTTATCGTAAAGAGGCATTTATTTTTGCTAAAGCCTCAGGCCCAGGACATAGTTCAGCTACACCCAAAGAATTCAACGATTCTGCACAAGTATTTAAAGCCTCATGTAAATCGCTAGCAAGTGGATCTAAATAGAGCAAGCCCGTAACGACTTCGCCACGTTCTTGATGTTCATTGATATAGCTTAAAGCCGCGTAGCGATTAGTAGGATCATAATTTTCATCCAATTTACGCAGCCTTAAATAACTTCCATCGTGTTGCAGAACTTCAACAACTTCGCCGGGGGCATAAGCAGTTGTAATTTCAGAATGTTGTGGAATAAAATCAATCCGACTTACCGCCTCATTATGCTGCCTTACATAATCGTAACTTTTGGTACTACCACCATGATTATTAAAAGTTACGCAGGGGCTAATCACATCAATAAAAGCAGCGCCGCCATGACCAATCGCGCCTTTGATTAAAGGCACCAATTGCTCTTTATCCCCTGAAAAACTACGTGCTACATAGGTCGCACCCAACTGCAAAGCTAAGCCAACCAAATCAATTGGGCTATCGTTATTAACAATACCCTTCTTACTTTTCGAGCCACGGTCGGCAGTGGCTGAAAATTGCCCTTTCGTGAGCCCGTAAACACCATTATTTTCTACGATATAAGTCATTTGCACGCTACGCCGCATGGCATTCGCAAATTGTCCTAAACCAATTGACGCAGAATCTCCATCGCCCGATACGCCCAAATATAAAAGGTCTCGATTCGCCAAATTAGCGCCGGTTAATACGGAGGGCATTCTGCCATGCACAGTATTAAAGCCATGCGAAGCACCAAGAAAATAATCAGGCGTTTTAGAACTGCACCCAATGCCTGATAATTTAGCCACTCGATGGGGTTCAATATCCATTTCCCAGCAAGCCTGAACAATAGCTGCCGAAATTGAGTCATGCCCACAACCGGCACATAAGGTAGAAATACGTCCTTCATAGTCACGCCTCGTATAACCCACCTTATTAGTGCTTAAGCTTGGGTGATGCATTTTCGGCTTAGCAATATAGGTCATGAGGATTCCTTTTCTAAGCGAGCACGAGATTTAGCGGGAGCAGATTGTTGAAAATAGTTACTTATCGTCGTTACAATAAAACGTGCAGTAATGGGCGTCCCGTCATAATGCAAAATTTTGATGAGATGAGCTGGGTCGATTGCTAATTCGATTGTCAGTAAAGTATGCATTTGTGCATCGCGATTCTGCTCAACTACAAAAACTTTCTCATGCTGAGCAATAAAATCACTTACTACTTTGGAAAATGGAAAAGCCCGAATTCGCATTGCATCAAGCACTATTTTGTTCGCACGGAGCACGTCTAGTGTTTCTCGCATTGCGGGACTGGTAGAGCCGAAATAAATCACGCCAAATTGGCTTGGGATTGTGCCTTGTTCAATGATTGGCTGAGGTACTAAATCAGCCGCCACTTTAAATTTCAGCAATAAACGTTCCATGTTGTAAATATAATCAGGGCCTCGCTCGGAATAGCGCGCATAAGGGTCACGAGTTGTTCCACGAGTAAAGAAACTACCCTTAGTAGGATGAGTGCCCGGTAAGGTTCGCCAAGGAATACCATCGCCATCAACATCTTTATAGCGTCCAAAATCTTTTCCTGCTTCTAAATCATCGAATGACATCACCTTACCGCGGTGATACTCTTCTCGCCCATCCCACGTAAATGGTTTACTTAAACGCTGATTCATCCCAATATCTAAATCGGTCATTAAAAATATAGGGGTTTGTAATAACTCAGCTAAATCGAGTGCAGTAGCAGCTTGTTCAAAGCATTCATACGGATCTTCAGGAAATAGTAAAACGTGTTTAGTATCGCCATGCGAGGCATAAGCACAAGCGAGTAAATCGGATTGTTGAGTTCTAGTGGGCATTCCCGTAGATGGCCCACCACGCTGCACATCAATGATGACGACTGGAATTTCAGCAAAATAAGCTAAACCAATAAATTCCGTCATCAGTGAAATACCAGGACCCGACGTAGCAGTGAATGCGCGAGCTCCATTCCATGCGGCGCCAATGATAATACCAATTGATGCCAACTCATCTTCAGCTTGAATAATGGCAAAACGATTCTGCCCAGTTTTTTTATCAACCCGAAAACGTTCACAATATTTTTGGAAAGCCTCTGGTACCGAAGAGGACGGCGTAATTGGGTACCATGCGGCAACGGTCGCACCCCCATAAACACAACCTAGCGCAATTGCGCTATTTCCATCAATAAAGATTTGCTCCCCGACCTGATCTTCACGGAGCACTTGAATTCCTAGAGCATCTTTAAAATGCTTTTCAATGTAGTTATAGCCCAAATGAAAAGCTTTAATATTAGAGTCGAGCAAAATTTCCTTACCTTTATATTGCTCAGAAAACAACTTTTCAAAAACTGCGCTATCTACTTTTAATAAAGCAGATAAAGCACCCACATAAATAATATTTTTAAATAATTGACGTTGGCGAGCATCGGGATAATTGGCATTACTAATTTCGGTTAAGGGCACGCCGATGGTATGCACATCTTTACGAAATTGCGACTCAGGTATCGAGCGTGTTGAATCATAAAAAAGATAACCATTAGGCTCAATTTCCGCGACATCGGCGTCCCAGGTTTGGGGATTCATAGCTACCATGATGTCCACTCCGCCGCGGCGCCCTAAATATCCTTTGGAGCAAACGCGCGCCTCATACCAAGTGGGCATCCCCTGAATATTGCTAGGAAAAATATTTCGCGGGCTTACAGGCACACCCATCCGAAGAATCGCTTTTGCAAAGAGCTCATTGGCCGACGCAGAGCCAGATCCATTGACATTGGCAAACTTAATCACAAAATCGTTAATAGCTTCGATGCGCTTCATACTAACTCTACTGGGTGATTTAATTTTTGATCTCGACATGCTGGACCAGCTTGCGTCGTTTCTAACAAAAATTTCTGCATATCCCATGCGCCAGTTGGGCAGCGTTCGGCACATAATCCGCAGTGCAAACAGACGTCCTCATCTTTAACCATTACCCGACCCGATTTCAGATTTGCCGAAACATAAAGCTCTTGGGTAAGATTATTAGCGGGCGCCTTAAGGCGCAAACGCAGATCATGCTCGTTGCCATTTTCAGTAAAGGTAATGCAATCCATTGGACAGATATCCACACAGGCATCGCACTCAATACAAGTTTCGCGGGTAAAGACCGTTTCAACATCGCAATTTAAACAACGGTTGGCCTCTTTAAATGCTGTCGCGGCATCAAAGCCCAATTCCACCTCAACCCGAATATTAGCTAATGCTTTTGCCGCTTCAGCCCAAGGCACTGGAAAGCGCAAATCTACTGACACATCATTGTGATAACTCCACTCATGAATTCCCATTTTTTGTGACATTAAATTAGTTCGGGGAGGCGGTCTTTTATCTGGCGATTCATGATGCAGAAAGCGATCAATCGACACTGCTACTTCATGACCATGCGCTACAGCAGTAATAATATTTTTCGGGCCAAATGCTGCATCGCCTCCAAAGAAGACTAGCGGATTGGTTGATTGAAAAGAAATCGTATCTAGCTCTGGCAAGCCATGGTGATTAAATTGAATACCGCAATTAGGCTCAATCCAAGGAAAGGCATTTTCTTGTCCCACAGCCAATAGTACGGTATCGCATTCAATAAAGATATCAGGCTCACTATTAGAGGTTAATTTCCGTTCGCCTTGTTCGTTATAGACCGCTTCCACCACCGCAAACGTCATACCAATTAATTTTCCATCCTGTACCTCGAAACTTTTCGGCACATGAAAATTAATAATTGGAATGCCTTCATGAATTGCATCCTCTTTTTCCCAAGGCGATGCCTTCATTTCATCAAAGCCACTACGCACAATCACCTTAATATCTGAGCCGCCTAGCCTTTTAGCCGAACGGCAACAATCCATTGCGGTATTCCCGCCGCCTAAAACAATCACTTTTTTGCCGATGCTTGTAATATGACCAAAAGAAACTGACGCTAACCAATCAATCCCGATATGAATCTGTGCAGCAGCTGCTTGGCGACCTGGTAGGTCTAGGTCTCTGCCCCGGGGAGCGCCAGAGCCTACATAAATAGCATCGAACCCCGCGGCTAACAGAGTATTCATCGAAGTAATGCGCTCTCCACCTTTAAATTGAACACCTAAATCAAGGATATATCCAGTCTCTTCATCAATCACCGATTCGGGCAAACGAAAACGCGGGATTTGCGAACGAATAAAGCCCCCGGCACGTTGCTCACCATCGAATACAGTTACTTCGTAACCTAAGGGCGCTAAATCGCGAGCAACCGTCAACGATGAGGGGCCAGCGCCAACGCAAGCAATACGTTGACCATTTTTATTGGCTATCTTAGGCATGCGCGCCCGTACATCGTCTTTGAAGTCAGCAGCAACGCGCTTTAAACGACAAATAGCCACTGGTTCGGGATCATCTCCATTATTCTCTTCCACTCTGCCACGACGACAGGCAGGTTCGCACGGACGGTCGCAGGTTCGGCCCAGAATTCCAGGAAAGACATTCGACACCCAATTAACCATATAGGCATCGGTATATTGACCCTGCGCGATTAGGCGAATATATTCGGGCACGGGGGTGTGGGCTGGACACGCCCACTGACAGTCGACTACCTTATGAAAATAAGTAGGATTATTAATATCAGTTGCTTTCAAACCTGCCTCCCATTCATGGGTTAATCAAGATTTATTAGCGAATTTATAAATAGCATTATGCTTGCCCATTCTACCCATTTTCTGCGGGTTAAAGTAAAACCTTAACTGGCTCAAATAAGCAAAATATGTCACTAAATCTTGATCTCTGTTTCCTTCCAGCCACTCAACTAGCGGAGCTAATACGCACCAAAAAAGTTTCAGTAACACAGGTAATTCAAGCGCACCTTGATCAAATTGAACGCCTCAATCCGACCCTAAATGCCATCGTTACTTTGACTGCCGACTCAGCTATGCAAGAAGCACATAGGGCAGACAAACAACTAGCGGCTGGTGAACCTATTGGGATCTTGCATGGCTTACCGGTTGCCCACAAGGATCTCTTTCTTACTAAAGGGGTAA
>JBAXGQ010000022.1:0-24005 GCA_037139315.1 Burkholderiaceae bacterium | reverse complement strand
TTAGACTTAGTTAGACTTAGTTAGGCTTTAGGCAAGGTTACGCCCTGCTGACCCTGATATTTACCGCCCCGATCTTTATACGAAGTTTCGCAAACCTCATCGCTCTCGAAAAAGAGCACTTGGGCACAACCTTCGCCAGCATAGATTTTGGCTGGCAACGGTGTCGTATTAGAAAACTCCAGCGTTACATAACCCTCCCACTCTGGCTCAAATGGCGTGACATTAACAATGATGCCGCAGCGTGCGTAAGTACTTTTACCAACGCAAATAGTTAACACGCTGCGCGGTATTTTGAAATACTCAACGGTACGTGCCAAGGCAAATGAATTGGGCGGAATGATGCATACGTCGCCATTAAAATCGACAAATGATTTTTCATCGAACTGTTTTGGATCAACAATCGTACTGTTGATGTTGGTAAAAATCTTAAATTCATTTGCGCAACGAATATCGTAGCCATAGCTTGAAGTGCCATAGCTCACAATTTTTTGACCTGCTGCGTTAAGACGTACTTGGCCAGGCTCAAAGGGGCTAATCATTCCCTCTGCAGCCATCCGTCGAATCCATGTATCTGATTTAATAGTCATGGCGGCATTGTAAAACCAACCTGCCCCTCTAGGGGTAAATTAGCCAGCTGGATTGGCTAAAACGACCCGTTCAGCGGCGTTATAGATCTCAAAATGCTTGCCTGAGCAACGCGCTAGTAAGGTTAAATTGGTTTTCTGGGCTAACTCCAGACCCATTTGAGTTACACCTGAGCGAGTTAAGAGAAAGGGAATACCCATTTGTGCGCCCTTAATGACCATCTCAGAAGTGAGTCGCCCTGTTGTATAAAACACTAAATCCCGCCCGGGTAGGTTCGCAAGCCAAAGCAAGCCAGAAATAGAGTCGACAGCATTATGCCGGCCAACATCCTCAACAAAATGCAGCAAACTTAACTTATCTTCAGCCAGGCGTTCAAACACTGCACAGGCATGCACTGAGCCAGCTTGCTTATAAATCGACTCAAAGGCCCTGACTGTTTCCAGTAGAAAAATAATGGCTGCTTGAGCTAACTTGGGGCCAGCAGGCAAGCGAATCTGCTGCATATCCTCCATTAAGTTACCAAACATGGTCCCTTGCCCGCAACCGGTAGTGACCACCCGTTTGCTCGTCAGGGCATCGATATCAACCGAACTGCGGTGCGTTTTCACGGCCGCTGAATCGGTCTCCCAATCGACCTGAATGCTGTGAATATCATCAGGTGACTCGACTAAACGTTGATTGAGCAAATACCCCAGCACCAAGGCCTCTGGGGCGGCCCCGAGGGTCATTAAGGTCACGACCTCGCGCTTATCTAAATAAATCGTGAGCGATCGTTCACATGGGATGAAAGTGGATTTTTTCCGCCCAAGTTCATCCGTAATGCCCACTTCCTGGACAACTGGCACCGTGGCTTTTGAGAGGATGATTTGCGAACTCATGGCTCATCACTTTAACCGCAGTCTAAAATTGCTGCTGACCCAGCATAATTGAGGTTTTGCAACTGAGTGCTTTATCCCGATATGAAGAGAAGTGAATTGACCCTGTATGAGTAGCCCCAAACACAATTTGTCCTCCCCAACCCAGACGCAGTCGGCGCGACGGATGTTAGTTACCTCTGCGCTGCCCTATGCCAATGGCCAAATTCATATTGGTCATTTAGTGGAATACGTGCAAACTGATATTTGGGTGCGCTTTCAACGCCTTAGAGGCCATGAGGTGCACTATGTTTGCGCAGATGATACGCACGGCACGCCGATTATGTTGCGTGCTGAACAAGAAGGCATTACACCTCAAGCCTTAATTACCAAAGTCTGGCACGAGCATAAACGCGATTTTGACGCCTTTCAAATTTCTTTTGATAACTACTACACCACAGATAGCCCCGAAAATAAAACCCTCGCAAGTGCGATTTACATTCAGTTGCGCGAAGCCGGCCTAATTGAAAAGCGCACGATTGAGCAAGCTTATGATCCTGTCAAAGAAATGTTTTTGCCCGATCGCTTTATTAAAGGGAATTGTCCTAAATGTAATGCAGCGGATCAATATGGTGATTCTTGCGAAAAATGTGGTGCTACCTATGCGCCCACCGATTTAATCAAGCCTTATTCAGTAGTTAGTGGCGCGACGCCAATTCGCAAGGCCTCAGAACATTATTTCTTCAAACTCTCCGATCCCCGCTGTGAAGCTTTTTTACGCGAATGGACGCAAGTCAAAACCCCATTACAAGCAGAAGCCCGCAATAAAATGAAAGAGTGGGTTGGCGAAGCTGGTGAAAGTAAATTAAGTGACTGGGATATTTCGCGCGATGCCCCTTATTTTGGCTTTGAAATTCCTGATGCACCCGGTAAATATTTTTATGTTTGGCTCGACGCCCCAATTGGGTATTACGCCAGCTTTCTGAATTACTGCCAACAAAAGGGGTTGGATTTCGAAGCGTGGGTGAGGCCCAACACCACTACCGAACAGTACCATTTTATTGGCAAAGATATTCTTTATTTCCATACTCTTTTTTGGCCAGCTACCCTGCATTTTTCTGGCTATCGAACGCCCACCAATATTTTTGCTCATGGCTTTCTGACAGTCGATGGCGAAAAAATGAGTAAGTCGCGTGGCACCTTAATTTCTGCGCATAGCGTCATTGAAACCGGCTTTAATCCAGAGTGGTTTCGCTATTACTTTGCTACCAAGCTAAATGCCAGCATGGAAGATTTAGATCTGAATTTGCAAGATTTTATTGCCCGTGTAAATAGCGACCTCATTGGTAAATACGTCAATATTGCGAGCCGTAGCGCTGGCTTTTTAGTCAAACAATTTGCTGGGCAAGTACATGATGCTGCTATGTCACATGCTTTGCTTAAGCAAATTCGCGCTGCTAGCGAGCCCATTGCAACGCTTTATGAAGAACGTGAATTTGCAAAAGCGTTAAGACTCGTGATGGAATTAGCAGACTTGGTCAATGCGTTTGTCGATGAGCAAAAACCTTGGGATCTCGCCAAGGACCCTACGCGTAAAGCAGACTTACATACCGTATGTAGCGTTACCCTTGAAGCCTTTCGTGCACTTAGTCTGTATTTAAAACCGGTGCTCCCACAGGTCGCGATCCGCGTTGAACAATTTTTAAACCTGCCGCCACAGCAATGGCGGGATATTGCCGTGC
The DNA here is from genome assembly GCA_037139315.1 of Burkholderiaceae bacterium. Taxonomy (GTDB): domain Bacteria; phylum Pseudomonadota; class Gammaproteobacteria; order Burkholderiales; family Burkholderiaceae; genus Polynucleobacter. The sequence goes on along the minus strand of JBAXGQ010000022.1, from coordinate 20,824 downwards.
CCTTAAGCAGTAAAAATCCCATTCAGCCTTACCAACATTTAATGGGCCGAGTTGAAAGCAGCCAAATTGAAGCCCTAGTTTCAGCAAATCAATAAGCCCCTTGAGCGATCGCAAAATCGTTAATAATGGTGGGTTGGTAAAGCAGTAAAGCCCGTATTAATTACCATAAGTAACTGAAAACATTAAGAAATTTGCATTCTCATGAAAAAATATCAGTCTGATATCACCCGCTTTTTAACGCAACTAAAGGTCGATCGTCCCAATTTAGAGGCAGGCCAGCAAGAGGGACGCGCCTTACTTTGGGATAAAAAACCAATCAGTGCAGAAGATCAGCGCCGCGCCCTTGAGGCAAAAATAAGGCAACGCGCTTACGTCTACTCGAATGATTGATTCAGTCGCTAGCGAAAACGACAGTACACCATCAGTCACCGATGGGATGTCGGCAGCATTTGCCAAGTTATATGGCGAACCCCTTTTCCAGCTCCCTACTGATCTTTATATTCCGCCCGATGCCTTAGAAGTTTTTTTAGAAGCCTTCGAGGGGCCGCTGGATTTATTGCTGTATCTGATTCGCAAACAAAATTTCAATGTGCTCGATATTCCAATGGCAGAGGTGACTAAACAGTACCTCATCTACATTGATCAAATTCGTCACATTAATTTAGAACTTGCTGCCGAATACTTATTAATGGCGGCAATGCTCATCGAAATTAAATCGCGCATGCTCTTGCCGATGAAAAAAGCAGATAGCGATGAAGAGGTTGAAGATCCGCGCGCTGAATTAGTACGACGCTTATTAGAGTACGAACGAATGAAATTAGCTGCGCAAGAATTAGAGCGTATGCCGCAACAAGGTCGCGACTTTCAAATTGCCCATGGCCACATCGATACTACGGTAGCAGTCGTTTGGCCCGACGTGAATATTAGTGACTTACAGACAGCTTGGCGTGACGTTTTACATCGCGCCAATCTCAATGCCCATCACACCATTACAAGAGAAGAATTATCGGTACGCGATTTTATGACCCGCATTTTGCGCCGCCTACAAAATACCCGCTTCGTTGAATTTAGTGAATTATTTGACGAGGCAATTGCTACTGGCATGGGGGTGGCGGTTATTATCGTTAATTTTATTGCCATGTTAGAGCTCTCGCGTGAAGCCTTAATCGAAATTACTCAAGCAGAGCCCTATGCCCCAATTTATGTGCGCTTGGCCTATTCGCCAAATACATGAAAATTATTAGCGATATACAAGAATTGCGCTCGCAGTTGCGCGGCCAAAATCGCGCTTCTTTTGTACCCACAATGGGTAACTTACATGAAGGGCACCTCTCTTTAATGCGCTTAGCTCGGCAATATGGCGACCCTGTCGTGGCGAGCATCTTTGTTAATCGCTTGCAATTTGGTCCAGGTGAGGATTTTGATTCCTACCCACGCACAATGGATGCCGACATCGCAAAACTCGAAAAAGAAGGGGTTTATGTTTTGTTTGCGCCGCACGAAAAAGATTTGTACCCCGAGCCACAGGAATACCGCATTAATCCGCCACAACAATTAGGCGATATTCTTGAGGGTGAGTTCCGGCCAGGATTTTTTATCGGCGTTTGCACGGTAGTAATGAAACTATTTTCCTGCGTACAGCCTAGCGTCTCCATTTTTGGTAAAAAAGATTACCAACAATTAATGATTATTCGCCGCATGGTGCAACAATTTGCCCTACCCATGCAAATTATTCCTGCCGAAACCATTCGCGCTGAAGATGGCCTAGCACTTTCCTCCCGCAACTCCTATCTTTCGCAAATCGAGCGTACGGAAGCGCCGCAGCTGAAAATTGCCCTTGAAGCTTTGCGCCAAGAAATATTGAGTTTAGGCGCAAGCGACCCGAAACAATTTTTACGCCTAGAACAAAAAGCGAAAGACGCCTTAATCGCACGTGGCTGGAAGCCTGACTATATTGCTATTCGGCAGCAGAAAGACTTGCTAATACCAAGCTCTACTGACAATACGCACTTAGTCATATTAGCCGCGGCAAAATTAGGTAAAACTCGGCTGATCGATAATTTAGAAGTGTAAGCGGCTAATTGACTACTTTGTTTGGCAGTCCAAGACTTTCTAAAAATTGATTAACATAGGGCCGCCAAATTACCTTGCCATCTGTGTTGGTGAAGAGCATATGAGAGTCTGAGCCAAAACTACCATAGTTAATCAATTTTGCATTTGGGTTACCGCGGTGATAGTTTGCAAACATGTGATCTGATAACTGGCGACTAAAATAACTATCATTATCACCATATAACCACAGGCTTGGAAGCGTAGTCTCCTGACCAAATGTTTCAGCTGTTTTATATAAATCGCTTTGCCAGTCACCACAACCCTCCCTTCTTAAACCGCCAGCAAAATTAATCAGGCCCTTCACCGATGGGTCGGGTTTACTTGCGCCGTAGGCAAGCGTGGTCCAGCCACCATGCGACTGGCCAACAATTAGCGTCCGAGTTTTATCAACGTACGGAAGTTGATGTGCAAAAGCAATCACGGGCGGAATATCTTCTGCCTGATTGAGTCCGTTCGCCTCCATGCTGCAGCCGCCGCCCATGTAATGTCCACTCGACTTAGAAAATCCTTGACGCATGGGTACCAAGACGACGTAATTACGCTCCAAGAAATACCGCACCGGTGATAGGGGCCGATACCTCGCCTGAAACTGGGTTAAGCCATTCGCTTTACCGTGATTAATGATGACCAAAGGAAAAGGGCCATCACCAGCCGGCTTAAAGAGGGTGGTTTCCAGACTAACCGATCCTAAAAATAATTTTTTCGGGATAAAAACGACTTCTTCAGCTAACTGACTTTGGCCAAAAGCCGAGCAAGAGATGGCATACCAGACAATAAAAACAATAATAGATGCAATCGATTTCACCGATGACATCGTCAAGTAAGTATTTTGATCAGCAGTTTGATTAAGAAAGATCTAGGCTTTGACCAAGCTGTAAACCTAAGCTAGCTGCTAATTCAGCTCCGGAGACTTTGCTACCATTCGCTACTTTGGCTGACTTGGCTTTTAACACTTCAATTTCTCCGCCATGACAGGCGATAAAAATACTCTGCGAACCAATTTCGGTTATCACTCCAGGCTTGCCGCGGACTGCTGAATAGGTCCGGGTCACATGCTTCGCTGCGTCGGAAATGGTAATTTTTTCACCGCCAAAGCTTGTCCATGCACCAGGCGCTGGGTTTGCCGCGCGAATCAAATCATAAATGCGCTGTAGATGCGAGGTCCAGTAGATTCGGGTAGCCGCCTGATCAAACCAGCCCTCATAATTGGCTTGCGATTCATCTTGTATTTGCTCGCTATGCTTACCAGCCACTACCAAATCAGCGGCCTCCATTAATGCGGCAATACCCAAGGGAAAGAGGTGATCAAAATACACTTTGCCCAAACTATCGTTAGGCCCAATGGCAACCTCTTTTTGCAAGATAACAGCACCCTCATCCAAACCATCGCTAGGCCGAAATATCGTTAAGCCAGTTTTAGTTTCACCTAAGGCAATGGCCCAGTTGATTGCGCTAGGCCCACGATAACGGGGGAGCAATGAAGGGTGATACTGAATCATGCCAAATTTAGGAATCTGTACGAATTCTTGCGGCACAAATTGCAGCACATAAGCCATCACACCAATTTCAGCTTTGCTGTCGGCTAAGGCTTGTGCAGCTTCAGGAGATTTGAGCGAAGCAAATTGCAAAGGCTTTAAGCCTAGCGCGATAGTGGCTTCTTTAAGCACCTCGGGCTTGCTCGACTTAGGATTATCGGGCGGACAAAAAACGGCCACCACTTCATCACCACGCTTTAGAAAAGCCTCTAATGCTGCCTTACCAAAATCTTGACTACCAATTAAAGCAATGCGCATACAACACCCCTTGGATTAATCTACCAAATGAAATTGTTGCCTAAATAACTTCCTTAGCACGTAAAGCAGTTAACTCTTCCAAGCTAAAACCCAACTCTCGGAGAATTTCGTCGGTATGTTCGCCCAGCAAAGGTGAGCGAGTCACTTCAGTAATGCTATCTGACATTTTGATTGGATTACCAACTGTGAGGTATTTACCGCGTACTGGATGATCAACTTCCACAATCGTGCCAGTAGCCCGCAAAGCTGGCTCTTCGGCCAATTCTTTCATCGATAAAATTGGGCCGCATGGCACATCGTATTTATTCAAGGTATTCATCACATCAAATTTCGAATGCTGAATCGTCCATTTTTCAATTTCAGCAAAAATACTCATTAGCCTTGGTAAGCGGGCTACTGGTTTAGCGTAATCAGGATCGGTAATCCAGTCTTCGCGACCGATCACTTTGCAAATTCCTTCCCATACAGGCGCTTGCACGACAACATAAATATAGGAATTAGGATCAGTCTCCCAGCCCTTACACTTCAAAATCCAGCCGGGCTGCCCACCACCAGAAGCATTTCCCGAACGCGGCACTGCGTCACCAAAGTGGCCGTTAGGAAATTGCGGATATTCTTTCATCACGCCTGTACGATCTAAGCGCTGCTGATCGCGTAACTTCACGCGACATAAATTTAAGACTGCATCTTGCATAGCCGCTAATACTTTTTGACCTTTGCCAGAATGGGTACGTTGATATAAAGCAGTAACAATGCCTAATGCCAGATGTAAGCCAGTGCCGCTATCACCAATTTGTGCGCCAGTGACGGTGGGCGGGCCATCATCAAAACCCGTAGTCGAAGCAGAGCCACCAGCACATTGGGCGACATTTTCATACACTTTGCAATCTTCGAATGGGCCAGGACCAAAACCTTTTACTGAGGCCATAATCATTTTAGGATTCAGCTCTTGAATGCGTTCCCAGGTAAAACCCATCCGATCAAGTGCGCCCGGAGCAAAATTTTCGACGAGGACATCGCACTGCTTAATTAAGCGCTCGAGGATTTCTTTCCCTTCGGGGGTTTTGGTATTCACCGTTAGCGAGCGTTTATTGTGATTGAGCATGGTGAAATACAAACTATCCGCATCAGGCACATCCCGCAGTTGACCGCGCGTTGCATCGCCCTCACCCGAACGCTCGACTTTAATTACGTCTGCGCCAAACCAGGCTAATAATTGAGTACATGTTGGACCCGATTGCACATGCGTGAAATCCAAAATTTTTACACCATCCAGTGCTTTTGCCATTGCTTTAATCCTAAAATGTCACAAAAAAGCCATTTTAGCCTAAAGTTAAAGGGTGTAACTTAGGTATAGCGGGGATAAGGAGTGGCTTACAACAGCTATTTAGGCTCAAGGGCTGCTAAGCGCTGTTTGAGTTGTCGTTCTTCTAAAAAGCGCTCGGTTTCATCACGGATAACCGCTGCTACCCCAGTTACTTGATGGGCGTCATCAAACAGCATGGCTACGGTAAATGCAATTGAGATGGTCCGGCCGTCCTTATGGTTCGCGGGCACCTTTAAAAGCGTGCTGCCATAACGCGTGGTACCTGTTTCCATCGACTTATCAAAGCCCACATTATGGCGATGCTGCAAGCGCTCTGGAGTGATGAGGGTCAATGACTGCCCAAGAGCCTCAGCTTCACTAAAACCAAAGATTCGCGTCGCTGCGGCATTCCACAAAGTAATTTTGCCAGCCCGATCAGCAACAATCACGGCGTCCCCCATCACCTCAACTAACTGCGCTAAATCTACTGGTGTTTTCATCGTGTCGAAATTCTAGTTGGGATTCGATAAAAAAGGCGTCTATAAAAGACGCCTTTTTGCGTTAGATCAATAAACTAAGGAATTTAAACTGCTTTAGCGGCATGTAATTGAGAAATTTCTTCAGCGCCATAGCCTAGATCAGCTAATACCTCATCGGTATGCTCACCCAATACAGGTGAAGGCTTAACTTCAATTTCTAAATCAGAAAACTTAATTGGGCTGCCGATTGTTAAATACTTACCACGTACTTTGTGATCAACCTCAACAATGGAGCCACTCTTACGTAGATCAGGTGAGTTAGCTAACTCTTTCATCGAGAAAACTGGAGCGCACGGAATATCAAATTTACGCAAGATATCCACAGCTTCGTATTTAGTTTTGTCTTTAAGCCAATCTTCAATCGTGGCAAAGATATCAAAAATCTTATCTTGACGTGCTTGGGCTGTCATGTAAGCTGGGTCAGTTGCCCACTCAGGTTTACCAATGGCAGCGGTAATGGGCTCCCAGGCATGGCCTTGAATCGTGAAATAGATATAGGCATTAGGATCCGTTTCCCAGCCTTTACATTTCAACACCCAACCTGGTTGGCCGCCACCGCCAGCATTACCACCACGAGGCACGACATCGGAGAAGGTGCCATGAGGGTACTGTGGATACTCTTCAAGGTAACCAATTTTATCGAGACGCTGTTGATCGCGCAATTTAACGCGGCACAAATTTAATACTGCATCTTGCATCGAGCAGGAAACTTTTTGCCCTTTACCGGTTTTCTGCCGTTGCATTAAGGCGGTCAAAATACCAATTGCTAAATGCATACCGGTATTGCTATCGCCTAAGGCAGCTGCGGAAACTGTTGGTGGACCATCCCAAAAACCGGTAGTCGAAGCAGCACCACCGGCACATTGGGCCACGTTTTCATAAACTTTTAAATCTTCATAAGAATGACCATCGCTAAAGCCCTTGACTGAAGCCAAAATCATTTTGGGGTTCAGCTCTTGAATGCGCGCCCAACTAAAGCCCATCCGGTCGAGTGCGCCTGGACCAAAGTTTTCCACCATGACATCGGAGGTTTTGATCATTTTTTCTAAAACAGCTTTACCTTCTGGTGTTTTAGTATCTAAAGTTAATGAGCGTTTATTGCCATTGAGCATCGTGAAATATAAAGCATCAGCATCGGGAATATCGCGCAATTGACTACGCGTTACATCACCAGAGCCGGGGCGTTCAACTTTAATCACATCAGCACCATACCAAGCCAATAGCTGAGTACAAGCAGGTCCAGCCTGTACATGGGTGAAGTCAATAATGCGAATACCGTCTAATGGTTTGGTCATCTTACTTTTCCTTGGTTTTAATAGCTTGAGTGATAAATAATTATTTCTTCGATGCGGCGCTAGATGGATTTAGATTCGTTAAGCGGCCACTTTCTGTACCTGCAGTCTCATCAATTACTGCATTAATTAAAGCAGGTTTGCCAGCAGCAATCGCAGTAGTAAGCGCCTTGCTTAACTCTTCTGGCGTGGTTACGTTATAGCCAATACCGCCAAATGCTTCAATCATTTTGTCATAGCGAATGCCCTTAACAAATACAGTAGGCGCAACATCCGCTCCACCCGTTGGATTGACATCGGTACCGCGGTATACACCATTGTTATTAAACACAATGGTAGTCACTGGCAAGTTATAACGGCAAATGGTTTCCAGCTCCATGCCACTAAAACCAAAAGCGCTATCGCCTTCAATCGCTACTACTGGTAGCCCGCTCGTTACTGCAGCGCCAATGGCATAGCCCATGCCAATGCCCATAATTCCCCAGGTACCTGAATCAAAGCGCTTGCGAGGTTGGTACATATTGATAATGCTGCGCGCAAAATCAAGCGTGTTAGCACCTTCATTCACTACATTAATATCGGGTCGCGTTTTCAGCACGTCACGAATCGCCCGCAAAGCGCTATGAAAATTCATTGGCGTTGGATTTTGCTCTAAAGTCACTGCCATTTTGGCGATATTTTTATCTTTACGATCGGTAATGTCCCCAATCCAAGCATCATTTGGCCGCGGGAAATTAGTGCCCATGGCTGCTAGCAATGCCGTAACGCAAGAACCCACGTCACCAATTAACGGCGCCGCAATGGCAACATTGCTATCAATTTCTGTAGGGGAAATATCGATCTGAATAAATTGCTTAGGTACTCCACCCCACGTCTTGCCTTTGCCATGCGCCAATAACCAATTCAAGCGGGCACCAATCAGAATCACCACATCAGACTCAGCCAAGACATAAGAGCGGGTAGCCGACACACATTGTGGATGGGTATCAGGCAACAAACCCTTAGCCATTGACATCGGTAAGTAAGGTATTCCAGACAACTCTACAAATTGACGAATCTCTGCATCAGCTTGCGCGTACGCCGCGCCTTTACCCAATAAGATTAAGGGGCGTTTTGCACCTTTGATCAAATCAACTGCCCGTTGAACCGCATCCGGCGCAGGAATTTGACGCGGCACTGGATCAACAACTTTAACTAACGATTTTTTACCCTTTGCGGCGTCAATCGATTGCCCCAATAACTCTGCGGGCAGATCCAAATAAACGCCTCCAGGACGTCCAGAAACTGCTGCTCTTATGGCTCGGGCAATACCAATGCCAATGTCTTCTGCTCGGTTAATTCGATAGGACGCTTTAGCATAAGGACGCGCATTATTTAATTGATCCATTTCTTCATAATCGCCCTGCTGTAAGTCGACGATTTCACGCTCACTCGAGCCGCTAATTAAGATCATGGGAAAACAATTGGTCGTGGCATTCGCCAGAGCAGTAAGGCCATTTAAAAAACCAGGGGCTGAAACAGTCAAACAAATCCCCGGCTTTTGCGTCATGTAACCCGCAATAGCAGCCGCATTACCAGCATGCTGTTCATGACGAAAGCCAATGAAGCGCATACCTTCAGCCTGCGCCAAGCGAGCTAAGTCAGTAATCGGGATACCTACCAAGCCAAAAATAGTATGAATATCGTTCAGTTTGAGGGCATCAATTACAAGATGAAAGCCGTCGGTTAATGCTGGAGATTGCGTATCGTTTGTCATATATTTATAAGTATGTTTATTTATTAAGTATTTGGCCTGGATATACCTCCCAAGCAAAGACGATTTTATTGCAGGGTCTTGATCTTAGGCTTAGGTACCTCTAAGAACATTGACTTAGGTCAAGTTAGGCCAAAATCGCCCTAGAATTACCCCATTTGGGCCAACGGCAAGCCTACAAAAAAAGGTCTTTGTGCTTAATTTTTAAGCGACTTAAAGTCTCGGGAGATAAGTTGAGATAAGCCGCGAGCTCTTTTTTAGGGAGTAACTCAAATAAGTAGGCATACTTCCGCACAAAACGCTCTACTCGCCCAGGGGCATCTAGCATATGCAAAGTGATGGTATGGGCCATGATTTCGCTCATTAGGCGCATGACTTCAAATTCAAAGCTATCCTTAATCACCTGGTGCTGATCTAAAAAATCGACCCATTTTTTTAAAGGCATACGCGCAACCCGTGCCTTGGTAACGCAAGCAATCGTGTAGGGGGCGGCGGTTTTCAGTCGCCAAGCGGCATAACTAGTTTCGATATCTTTTTCGATGGCAAAACGCAAAATCATTTCTTTTGCGTCGGCGCTAGAAACAATCCGCTTCAAAATACCATCGAGCACAAAATACTGCTCCATTTGGGTATCGCCTTGATGCAAGAGGATTTCAGTTTTCTTTAAGTCAGCAATTTCTAGATGCCCTTCTAGCTCCAACATGCTCGCCGAATCGAGATGCTGCAAAATGACATTCTGACTTAACTGTAAGCGAATGAGATTTTTTTCAGGATGTTTTTCAAGTATGGTCATGAATTTATGAACTAAGCAGCCATCCCCTTGCGGGCCTCAGTTCGAGGCCAATGAAGTCCGATTCAGCTATTGTAGAACCGTTCTCAGAATCAGGTAAACTAATCTGGTCGTGGTGCCATTTAGCCTAGTGAAATTAGGTTAAAAGGTTAAACGGGAAACACTATACAAACGTGTGCTGCCCCCGCAACGGTAAGCGAGTGTGTCAATTCAAGAGCATCTGATTGATACGCAGAATTTGAATAAGCCACTGTGCAAGTCAATGCATGGGAAGGCCAAATTACTGAAACTCGTCAGCCCGGATACCGGCCAAGACAGGTGGAATTTTTGCGGACGGGGAGTGTCGCGCGCCAATCGTAGCAATGGTTGCGTCTGTTTTCTATTTGCAGCGCGCCATGCTCTATTGACGTGTTATCTCTTAATTCAAAATTCTGTTCGACTCGGCTAACGGGGAAGTTGGCTTAGTGATCTTAGTGCAGGATTTTTATCATGCAGTATTTTTCTTTTATTGCTAGTGCGTCTTATATCAACGGCGCAATTTTACGAATCAGCTTACTTACCATGCTCTGCGTCACTAGCATGAACTCGATCGGGCAAACCGCAGCTGATGGTGCGGTAGCGGTGATTAACCAACCGAATTCAACCAAACCCCTTATCGTCAGCGCTACCCGTACCCCAACTAAGGGTGCCGATGTCTTAGCCGACTATGTTTATATTGGGCCCGAAGAAATTGCGCAAGCAGGCCAAATGAGTGTGCCCGAACTTTTGCAACAGCAACGGGGCGTGCAAATATCAACTTACGGCGGTCCAGGGGGTTTAGCTAGCGTCTACTTACGCGGTACTAGTAATAACCAAAGTTTAGTTTTAATTGACGGCGTGCGTACAGAGTCATCAACCTTAGGTGGCGCAGTATGGAGCGCAATCCCAATTCAATTAATTGACCATATTGAAATCATCTTTGGTCCACAAAGTACGTTCTATGGTCAAGATGCCCTTGGAGGTGTCATTCAAATTTTTACCAAACGGGGCGATGGTCCTGCGCAATTTAGTGCCTCAAGTGGCTATGGTACTTATGGCACCACCATTAACACTGCCTCAGTATCAGGTTCGGTGGGAGAAGATAAGCCAACTCGTTACAACCTTGGACTAAGCCAAGAGAACTCAATGGGCTTCAATACTGTTGCATCTACTAACCCCTGTAGTGCAGCCAATGCAAGCAAAAATTATTGTGCGCCGGGCTACCCAACAACCCGCACAGGCTATACGCGTCTTGGCGTTACAGGGCAGGTTTCTCATGAGTGGAAAAAGGGCCAAGAATTTGGTGTGAAAGTTCTGGCTAGTAGAACGAACTATCAATATCCTGGCTACGACTATGATGCCTCTTTGCCGGAAATTAATTCTCAAGTAAATAACTTATCGATCGCAACCGTATTTGCGCGTAATCAAATTACAGAGAATTGGGAGAGTTTTATCCAATTATCGAATACATCAAATTTTGGACAAAATTTAACTACCAATAGTAATGAAAGTATTAGCAGTCCACAAAATGATTTTTTGTGGAAGAACGATATTAAAGTCGGTCCCGATACGTTGCAGTTAATGGTCGAGCGTCTAGTGCAATACGCCAACACTACTAACATTAACGCCTCCCGTACGACTAATTCAGCTGCGGGATCGTATCAATTAAATCGTGGTAATAATTTGGCTACCCTAGCAGTTCGTAATGACACGATTACTGGGTATGGACCCATCTTTACCTATAGCGGTGCTTATGGTTATTTTCTGACTAAAGCGTTGCGCGCTAATGTGAACTACGGCACAGGCTTTAGAGCACCAACCTTTAACGACCTCTACTATCCTGGCTATGGCACCCCCAACGTCCAACCCGAAACGAATCGCAACGCTGAAGCGGGTCTGCATTATGAGCCGGGAAATTATGAACTCCATTTAGTGGGTTATCAGAACAAAGTACAAAACTTAATTCAAGCCTTGCCATGCACCTCGAAAGCCAGCGGCTATTGCCCCACTAATTTTGCCTCAGTGAATATTACGGGCGCCTCATTGGGCGCCAATACTCAGTTAGAGCACTGGAACTTAAAAGCTTCACTCGACTTACTGAATGCAGTTGACCAAAATACGGGATTAGCATTACCTAACCGGGCCAAGCAATTAGCTAACTTGGGTAGCGAATACCGTCGAGGGAAGTTCAATGCTGGCGCAAATTTAACCATCGCCGGTCAACGTTATGGCAATGCAAGCAACACCGTGACGATGTCTTCTTATGCTCTACTGGATTTATATGCGAGCTATGAGATTCAGCCTAAATGGTCTTTATTTGCCCGCTGGAATAATGCCTTAAATAACCAATATCAGCTATCGTATGGATACCTCACTCCGGGTTCCAATATTTTTGCTGGTGTACGGTACACCCCATAATCATTATTCCTTTAATAAAATCCCGAGTGCCTACTTAAAGCCATGCAAACGACCATACCACGAACACAACTTATTTTGGGTGGTCAAAAAAGTGGTAAATCACGCTTTGCTGAGACAATCGCTGCCAATTGGCTCGGTCAGTCTGTAGAGCATGAAGTATTGTTTATTGCTACTGCCCAAGCATACGATAGCGAAATGCGCCAAAGAATTGAGCGTCACCAGCTTGATCGAAAAAGAAATTTACCGCAAATAAAAACCTTGGAAGAACCGCTGTTATTAGCGACTATGCTGCAAAAAAATTCAGCGCCACACCGACTTTTACTAATTGATTGCCTCACCCTATGGTTGAGTAATTATTTAACCCCCCATGAAAATGATGCTGATATTGATTCGCAAAAGCGGATGACTAGATATACCGCTGCCCATCATGATCTTCTGCGGGAAATACATTCTGGCGTCGGCCCATTAGTACTGGTAAGCAATGAAATCAGTCAGGGGGTAATTCCAATGGGCCAAGAAACCCGCCAATTTGTAGATCAACTCGGTTTATTAAATCAAGCCGTAGCAAAAGTCTGTGAGCGTGTAACGCTAATGGTGGCTGGTTGCCCGATCGCCATAAAAGGGGAGTTATGAAGCGATTCGGCTCAGTGTGTTTAGTATTTTTAGCTTTATTTTTAAGTCTCCCAGTGGTGGCCATTGAAATAACGGATGATCTTGGCGTTACGTCTAGTTTTACCAACCCACCACAACGTATTATTTCCCTCTTACCATCGCTTACTGAAACAGTATGTGTTTTAAAACAATGTCAAAAATTAGTGGGGGTTGATCGATACTCAAACTGGCCGGCGAGTATCAAGTCATTGCCAATCGTTGGCGGTGGATTAGATCCAAATATTGAAGCCATCGCAATATTGAAGCCAGATGTAGTGTTGGTTGGGAAATCATCGCGCACTACCGACCGTTTAAGATCGCTCGGCATTAAGGTGCTCACCTTTGATGTTAGGGATTATCGCAGCGCCCAACTCGCCATGACTAAAATTGCTTTGCTGCTTGGCTTACCTGATAAAGATACTGAACTACTATGGCAAAACATCATTGCTCAGGTCAGTTCAATTGCAGCCAGTTTACCTAAAAGCAGCCAAGGGATACGTGTTTACTTTGAAGTCAGTAATACCCCATTTGGGGCAGGAGAATCATCTTTTATTGGTGAAACCTTGTCTCGCTTAAAAGTTATCAATATTATTCCCGCAAGCTTAGGGCCTTTTCCTAAACTCAACCCTGAATTTATCGTCCGCGAAAATCCAAATTTAATCATGCTCGGCTACACAGCCAATGAAAATCTGTCAGCCCGACCAGGGTGGAATAAAATTCAGGCAGTCTCACAGCAGCGCATTTGCACCTTTACCGCCGAAGAAGCCGACGTCTTATCGCGCCCAAGTCCTCGTATTCCGGAAGCAGCGCAAATTATGGCTAACTGCCTCATCGCCAAATCTCCAAAATAAACTGCAATGGTTCAACAACACTTTCAGCACAGCCAAATTCAGCGCCTCACTTACGTCGTAATTATCCTTACGCTAGTTTTATTTTTACTCGGCATGAGCGTAGGGAGTACGGGTTTTACGATGATTTGGCCGCCGTCAAGTGATTCGAGTGTGCTACAAATAATGTGGGATATTCGCTTACCTCGCACACTAGCTGCCTGGTTAGCTGGCGCACTCTTAGGTTTAGCAGGTGCGATCGCTCAGGGTTTATTTCGTAATCCTCTTGCCGACCCCTACTTACTTGGCAGTGCTTCAGGGGCAACCCTCGGTGTTGCCTTGAGTTTAGTGATGTTAAGTACTACCTTATTTACTGAAAATTGGTTACAGCGGCTAGGCATAACTAGTATTGCCTTTATCGGTGCCTTAGCAGGTGTCGTTATTACAGTAATTCTAGCCAGAGGTTTTCAACATACTTTTCGCTTACTTTTAGCTGGCGTGATTGTGGGGGTGATATTAGCTGCTATCAGCTCCTTTTTTGCGATTATGCATCCCGAAATATTGCCAGTGATGCAAGCTTTTATGTTGGGCACAACTAGCTTTGCTGGATGGTCTGCCTGCCTGCTGATGTCAGTAGTATTAATCGCATGTTGCTTAGTTGCCTGGTCTTTATCTAAAGCGCTCGATGCCTTAACTCTAGGTGAACTGACAGCCATCAGCTTGGGTTTGAGATTAAATTTTGCGCGCGGTATCTTAATTGTGGTCTTAGCGCTCGCAACTGGTGCGGCAGTGAGTCAAGTGGGTTTAATTGCTTTTGTTGGCTTGGCGGCTCCACATTTAGTGCGCTCGCTCATTAAAGTAGTGCATCGAACTTTATTAATCTATTCAACTCTAATTGGTGGCATTTTATTGTTGGGCGCCGATATTTTGGCTAGGGCGTTAATAGCACCGCAAGAATTACCTGTTGGCCTCTTAACCGCCATCTTAGGGGGCTCTTATCTTTTATGGCTAATGCACGCTGGACAAAATCGAGCAAAATAATGATGCCATTAACGCCCATCATCATTACCAATCAGCTTACTACAGTGCTAGCCAATGTAGAAGTCTTGCATGATATTAGTTTGCAAATTCCCCAAGCGTGCTGGACTAGTGTAATTGGCCCAAATGGTGCGGGGAAGTCGACCTTACTGAAGGTTATTGCCGGTCTCTTACCTGATCATAATCAAGTCCTAATAAATGGGCAAACTAAGAACGAAATTAAACCGCAAATTCGGGCTAGAAAAATTGCTTGGCTAGGTCAAAATGAAACGATTAGCGACGATCTACTAGTCTACGATTTAGTCATGCTAGGACGTTTACCTCATCAAGCTTGGATGAGTAACGCTAGTCAAGCAGACCATCATGCAGTACAACACGCATTAGCCTTAACCAACACAGCAGGATTAGGTGAGCGCCCTGTAAATGAATTATCTGGCGGGGAGTGTCAGCGCGTTTTGATTGCGCGTGCGCTGGCGGTTGAGGCCGAAATTTTGTTGCTCGATGAACCCTTAAGCAATCTCGACCCACCCCATCAAGCAGATATGATTAAACTCATTCGCTCCCTTACGGCAAGCGGAACAACAGTGATCAGCGTTTTGCATGATATAACTTTTGCTTTACAAGCTGAGCAGATGATCATTATTAAGAACGGCACCTTAATATATCAAGGGGCTACTAATGAGGTCCAAACACATACCCAAATTGAAGCAGCATTTGAGCAACGTATCAAGATATATCCCCTTGAAGGTGCTTGGGTTTCATTGCCCCACTACCCCATTAATCCACTGGAAAAATAAATGCAAATTGAAGCTCCTCCAACAGATAAGCCCTATGAAAAATCTCCCGGTGAACGCCGTGGACTAGTTCTCATTTATACCGGCAACGGCAAAGGCAAAAGTACCGCCTTATTTGGTTTATCGCTGCGCGCCCATGGGCGTGAGAAAAAAGTAAAAATTTATCAATTCATGAAAGTTCCCAGTGCACGTTTTGGTGAACATCGCATATTTGAAAAATTAGGTATCCCCATTGAAGGCTTAGGGGATGGATTTAGCTGGAAAAGTAAAGATTTAGAACGTTCAGCACAACTTGCACTAAATGGCTGGGAAAAAGCCAAGCAAAGCATTCTTAGCGGCGACTATTTCTTAGTTGCTTTAGATGAAATTACCTATCCCCTTATTTATGGCTGGATACCGTTAGCCGATGTAGTTGAAACATTGCAAAAACGACCAAGCCATGTTCATGTTTGCCTCACGGGTAGACGCTGCCCGCAGGAGATTATTGATATTGCTGATACCGTGAGCGAAATGCAGCAAATTAAGCATGCCTTCGACGCAGGTGTACCAGCGCAACGTGGTATTGAAGATTAACGCTCACATAGCTATTCATGCTTGAATTTATATTCAATAGTTCTGCCCTACTCTGCCAAGCTTGGCAATCAATATCTTCACCTACTGAAAAATTGTATGCCCGCTAAATGTGTCATGGTCTTAGGCACCTCAAGCGGTGCTGGCAAAAGCTGGATAACTACTGCGCTATGCCGCTGGTATGCTCGACAAGGCTATAAAGTAGCGCCCTTTAAAGCCCAAAATATGAGTAATAATGCGCGCGTCGTGCATTCGCGCCAGAGCTTAGCAACGGAATCTAGTTTCGCTGATCAAGCTTGCGGTGAAATTGGCTCGGCGCAATATTTTCAAGCCCTAGCAGCGCATGCCGTACCTAACGTCAATATGAATCCGGTGCTACTAAAGCCCGAAGCGGATACCCGCAGTCAAGTGATTTTATTGGGCAAAGTGAATTCCGAATTAAGCGCTATGCCATGGCGCGAACGGAGTGAAAAAATTTGGCCATTTATTCAACAATCTCTCGATTACTTAATTGCAGATAATGATGTAGTAGTCATAGAGGGTGCGGGATCTCCAGCTGAAATTAATTTAATGGCTAGTGATATTGTGAACTTACGTGTCGCGCGATATGCAAACGCGCAATGTATCTTAGTGACAGATATTGATCGTGGTGGTGCTTTCGCACATCTTTATGGTACTTGGGCTTTGCTTCCCAAGACAGATCAGCAGTGCATCAAGGGGTTTTTGTTGAATAAATTTCGGGGGGACCCGAGCCTACTTGCACCTGCTCCAGAACAATTAAAATCATTAACTGGCATTCCAACTATTGGCACGATTCCCATGCTGTTTGATCATGGCCTCCCAGAGGAGGATGGCATATTCGATGAGCGCACACTGGGTAAAAAAGCTGGTGCCCTCAAAGTTGCAGTTGTAGTCTATCCCCGCATCAGTAATTTAGACGAATTTCAACCGCTTAAAAATATTACCGATTTAGAACTAATTTGGGCTCGTCAGCCAAGCTCTTTAGAGGATGTCGATTGGATTATTTTGCCTGGCTCAAAACATACCAGCACTGATTTAGCCTGGTTAAAACAATGCGGCTTTGAGCAAGTCATTGAGAAACATATCCGCCAAGGAAAAATGGTGCTCGGTATATGCGGGGGGTTACAAATGCTTGGCCAAGTGATGCACGATCCATTTAATATTGATGGCGCTGCAACGGGTCTAGGGCACTTAGCAATTCAGACAACTTTTGCTAAGGATAAGCAAGTCAATAAAATTTCCGCTCGCTTTGGTCGAGTTAATGGCCCTTGGTCTGCTTTATCTGATTTAGAGGTATACGGTTATGAAATTCATCATGGTAAGTCTTCTCGCCAAAAGGCAGATGAAGTCAATCAAGCGCCGATATCAGTAGAAATTATTCCCGATCTAGCTTGGCAAAATTCGCGTGGTAATGTACTTGGTATTTATGTGCATGGGCTATTCGAAGATCCAGTAGTGATCAAATCACTCTTCGGCAAAGAAGCCAAAACATTAGAGGTAGTTTTTAATAATCTTGCGGATTTAATTGGGCAACATATTCCAAAAGAAACCTTACTCTCCTTGATTAAATGAAAGCATCTGATGGATATTGAATTACCCTTCATCGCCCCACTCGATAACTTAAAATTAGGCGAATCAATTCAAACCGAGCTGAACAATAAAACCAAGCCGCTGGGCTCCTTGGGTCAACTTGAATCATTGGCCAAACAGTTGGGCTTAATTTTAAATAGCCCGAACCCTAACCTAGTGCAACCACAGTTAGTCGTTTTTGCCGGTGACCATGGCTTAACTGACCAGGGTATCTCTGCATTTCCGAGTGACGTTACTTGGCAAATGGTCGAGAATTTTTTAGCTGGTGGCGCTGCCGTTAGTGTGCTGTCGCGCCAGCACCAACTAGATTTGACTATAGTCGATACTGGTATTGCCAAAGAAATCTTGCCGCGCAAAGGTTTAATTATTAAGAAACTAGCCTTAGGTACAGCCGACTCAAGTCAAGCACTAGCGATGCAACCAGCGCAATGCCTACAGGCCATCAAAAATGGTCAGGAGATTATTTGCGGCCTACCCGGCAACGTACTTTTACTCGGGGAAATGGGCATTGGGAATACTGCTGCTGCTTCACTCATCATGAGCCGAATGTTAGGTATACCCATTACACACTGTACCGGTGCTGGTACTGGTCTAGATAAAGCTGGCTTACTAAAAAAAATAAATGTTTTAGAGGGGGTATTAAAACGCCATTCTCAGGCTAGCTCGGCCATCGAAATACTGAGCGCTTTTGGTGGTTTCGAAATTGCCACCATGGTAGGTGCAATCTTGCAAGCTGCGGCCCAGCGTCGCGTGATTGTCGTTGATGGATTTATTACTAGCGCTGCTGTATTAATCGCGCACGCCCTCGCTCCCAATGTACTACAGTATTGTATTTTTTCACATTGCTCTCATGAACAGGCGCATGGGCAACTTTTGCACTATTTAAATGTGCAGCCCCTGCTTGATTTAGACCTCAGATTAGGCGAAGGCTCAGGGGCAGCGCTAGCGTGGCCATTACTCATCTCAGCCTGTCATCTATTAAATGAAATGGCAAGCTTTTCAAGTGCCCAAATAAGCACAAAAAATAGGAGCTAAATTAATCATGAATTTTATTCGCCACCTATTAATTTCAATTCAATTTTTTTCCCGCCTGCCAATTCCAAAAAGTTGGATGCGTTGGGCAGATTGGACTCCTCAAAAAGAAAGTGATAGTCTGATTTATGCGCCAGCTGTAGGTTTTATTATTGGCGTCTGCTGTTCGCTGGTTTGGCTACTCACGATACTGCTATTTCCTGCCAGCAGTAGTAGTGCTCTCTTGGCTGCCGCTCTTTGTGTTGCTAGTAGCGTATGGCTTACTGGCGCCTTGCATGAGGATGGTTTAGCCGATTTACTCGATGGTTTAGGTGGCTCCCCTGACCGCGCCAGAGCCCTAGAAATTATGAAGGACTCACGTATTGGTACCTATGGTGGCTTAGCCCTCATCCTCGCCACTGTGGTTCGCATCCTTTTAATTAGCGCCTTAAGCCAGGTACTCCTTAATCCAGTTCAGGTGATCGCTGCAATTTGCTTAGCAAATGTCATTTCAAGAGCATGGCCATTAGGTTTAGTCTACTTGCTACCAAATGTTGGTGATTTAGCGGGATCGAAAACCCATTACATCACCCGCTTCATCTCCAGCAAACAACTACTAACCCTCGGTAGCGTCCTTCTCATTATTTTTTTTGGATTGCTTCGATTGGGCTTCATTCAGTGGCAACAACTCTTGCTTGGCCTATTGCTCTCAGGTCTCATCTGGTTTTATCTTAAAGTTCGCTTACAAAAGCGCTTGGGCGGATACACCGGCGATGGATTAGGCGCAGCACAACAATTATGTGAAATTTGCCTCTATATCGGTTTTCTCATTGCTATATAAATTCAGCCCATGAAGCAACTTAGGCTCATTCGTCACCCTCAAGTACAAATTCAAACTGGTATTTGCTATGGGCAGTTAGATGTTCCTAGCGACCTTTCTTGCAATGCCATTCAAGCCCAATTATTAGCAACAACACTACCGCTTGGGCTAACAATCTACTGCTCACCACTGCAGCGCTGTCATCACTTAGCGATTACCCTTTTAGCGCTTCGCAATGACCTGCAAATTAAGCTTGATCCTAATCTACAGGAAATGGATTTTGGTCAATGGGAGGGCAAGCCATGGGCTGAAATTCCCCAACATGAAATTGCTGCATGGACAGATAACTTTTTGCATTATCCAGCAGGAGGGGGTGAATCTGTCAGCGCTTTTATGGCGAGAGTGAACCAAAGCTACCAGAATTTCACCCATAGTTGTGCGTGGATTACCCATGCGGGCGTGATTAGGGCCAGTAATTTATTGCATGCTAAAAAAATCATTAGCCAGGCGTGTGATTGGCCGATCGAGGTCATTTCGGTGGGGTCTCACCAAACCCTAGAAATGGGCTCGTAATTTAGCTCTTTATCTTAGATTACGGCTCGATATACAATGGATCTTATGAGCACCGAACCCAGTGAAACAACACCAAATTTGCTGACTGATTTTCATGCCAGCCTTGAGCGGATAAAGCAAAAAATAGCCCATATCCAAAAGGCTACCGATAGCTTGCGCCAAGATCGAGTAGCCCTTGAAACCAAAATTGAAGATGCCCAAAAACGCATTCAGCACATCTTAAGCCGGCTGCCCGATCAGGGCGATGCGCGCCAACTCAATTTGCTCGGTGAATCTGCCAGCTCTCCTAGCACTCCAATTACAGATAATGACGACCATGAGCCAACGACGCATTGATGTAACTATTGCCGGTCAAAAAATCACTCTGGCAATTAGTGATGAACATGAGCCTCTCTTGCGCTCAGCCTGTAAGTTAGTTGATGAGCAAATTCAACGAGCGATCGCGGGCGGTAATCGTAGTCTCGAACGCGCCACACTGATGGCTGCTCTCAAATTAGCGGGCGATCTAATTACCGCCAAACAAGCTGCTCAAGAAACTCCTCAGGCATCACCAACCACCGCACTAGAAAATTCCGCTGAGCTTTCACTTTTGACGAATGAAGTGAGTGCGCTTGAAGATCAAGTTGATGCCTTGTTGAAAACCCTTTCCCTGCCTGGTTCGCCAAGGCCAATAGCTCCTTGAACCGATGCGAAAGCATACGGAGCGGTCTTTGCTACGTGGGCGTGAGCGTTTCGAAGTTTCATAGTGTCAGCTTCTGGCTTGATACTCCCTGTGCGTCTTAATGCACCCGAAGCGTAACTGCCGCTCCACCTTGAACCTTAGGGTTCAGGATGAGGGCCTAGCGGCTAAGGTGGGGAATCTTTTTTATGTCATTCAATGACATTCTGCTGCTGCTAATTTGTGGTGG
>JBAXGQ010000021.1:0-24454 GCA_037139315.1 Burkholderiaceae bacterium | reverse complement strand
AACGATAGCTCGACTGGCCAACCCGCAAGCGAACCTACCAATAATGAGGCAATTGCACCCAACAAGACCCCAATCACGCCACCAATAGTAGCCAAGGTCATCGCCTCGACTAAAAATTGCGCCAAAATATCTTTACTGCGCGCGCCAATTGCCATGCGTAAACCAATTTCACGAGTGCGCTCGGTTACCGAAACTAGCATGATGTTCATAATGCCAATCCCACCTACCATCAAGCTCACTGAAGCCACTGCGGCTAATAAAAGCGACATCACTTTACTTGAAGCCTCTTGTGCTTGCAATATCTCGGTCAAATTACGCACTGTAAAGTCATTATCAGCAGTAGGCTGAAGACGATGGCGTTGACGTAATAATTCAGTAATATGCTCATCGGCTAGTTTCATGCTCTCGCCGGCACCAACCTTAACAATAATCGACCCAACCCGCGAAATTCTTCCTAGCGCTTCACCAAACAAACGCCGTCGCCCAGTTGATAACGGTACAAATACCGAGTCATCTTGATCTTGACCTTGACTACTTTGCCCTTTACGCTCGGCAACCCCAATCACTAAAAATGGAATACCTTTAATGCGCACCATTTTATCGATTGGATCGGCATCTTCGAATAATTCTCGCGCTACCGTTTGTCCCAAAATGACGACTTTACTAGCGCCTTGTAATTCGCCAGCATCAAACAGGCGGCCTTTAGCTAAGGGCCACTCCCGCGCATCAAAATAGTCATTCTTAACCGCATAGATAGTGGTACCCCAATTATTATTGCCAGTGACGATTTGTCCAGCGCCCCGCGAAGTAGGAGCAGCGAAAGCAACCTCAGGCACCTCACGCACAATGGCAATAGCATCTTCTTCTGTCAGACTCTGTGCATTACCTGCACCAAGACGTACTCCTGATTGCAATAAAGTACCTGGAATTAAAATCATGAGATTAGAGCCGAGGCTAGAAATTTGCTCTTTCACACGCGCCTGGGCGCCACTACCTACTGCCACCATCGTAATCACTGCAGCAACACCAATGATGATGCCCAGCATGGTTAATACCGAGCGTAATTTATTAATCCGTAAGGCTAATAAGGCAATTGATAAATTAGTTTTAAGATCCAGTTGCATTACGTTAATTCACTTGAATATCAACGATTTGACCATCACGAAAGGTAATTTGTCTTTTGGCATAAGCCGCAACCTCTAGCGAATGGGTCACTACAACGACTGTCATACCTTGCTGATTTAAGCGGGTTAATAATTCCAACACCTCAACTGAAGTTTTAGAATCTAGAGCGCCAGTAGGCTCATCAGCTAAGATTAAAACTGGATCATTTACTAAGGCCCGCGCGATCGCAACACGTTGTTGTTGGCCGCCTGATAACTCAGCAGGGGTATGCGTCAAACGCTTACCAAGCCCTACTTGCTCTAAACGCACCCGCGCATGATCGATCCGCGCTTGCTGATCTAAATGGGCTAGTGGGCCATTACGGGCATAAAGTAACGGTAGTGCCACATTATCGAGAGCTGAAGTACGCGGTAATAAATTAAATTGTTGAAATACAAAACCAATGCGGCGGCTACGAATATCGGCCAACGCATCTGCATCCATCACTTCCACATTCTCCCCGGCCAAATGGTATGAACCACTAGTTGCCTGATCAAGGCAGCCAATTAAATTCATAAATGTGGATTTTCCCGAACCCGAGGCTCCGACGATCGCTACGAAGTCTTGCTCATCAATATCAAGCGAAACATGGTCTAAGGCATGCACGATTTGATCGCCCATGCCATAAGTTTTGCATAAATTTTTAGTATGAATTAACACGTCATGCCGTCGTGTTTTTAAAACATGCGCGGGCCAGCGGGCCGACTTGGGCTGCTACTAGCAGGGCCCGAAGATTTACTATCCGGTGATTGAATACCAATAATCACTGCGTCGCCCACTTTTAGGGGTGGTAATTTTGCATCATCATCAGGCAAAATTTCCGTGAAATTACCATCAGTTAAGCCTGTTTTAATCATGCGTTGCACTGCTTTAGAGCGCAGACCCTCGTCTTCTAAAAGCCAGATCCGACGTATCATAGGAGCGCCGCCGCGATTACCGCCACTACCACCGCCTTTACGGGCTCCCCCCGCAGCCGGTGCCGCACTGGATGGCGCGGCACTTGAAGGTACATCCCCCGCCGCCGGCATCCGAAAACGCAAAGCAGCGTTAGGTACTTTTAATACCTTTTCCCGTTTATCAATCACAATTTTCACGTTTGCCGTCATGCCGGGTAACAACTTCAAATCAGGATTATCAGCCGATAGAATGACGGTGTAAGTCACGACGTTTTGAATGGTGGTAGGTGCTTTACGAATTTGCGTAATCTTTGACTTGAAGATACGTCCAGGAAATGCATCGACGGTAAAATTTCCGCTAAGCCCCTCGCTTAAACGACCGACATCGGCTTCATCAATTGCTGTATCCACTTGCATCTCAGCCAAATTTTTAGCAATAATAAAAATCTCCGGGGTTTGCAAGCTAGCTGCTACAGTTTGCCCAACCTCTACACTCCGCTTGACAACTACGCCATCAACTGGGGCTCGAATGACCGTATCATCAAGCGATTTTTTGGCTGAACGCAACGCAGCTTCAGCTGTTTTATATGCTGCATCAGTTTGCACCAAGGCTTGTGGAGAAATGAAGCCCTTCTGAATTAATTTCAGATTAAATTGATGATTTTTCTGCGCCAAGGTGTAATTGGCCAATGCTTGATCATACTTAGCCTGAAAATCGCGTGGATCAATTAAGGCAATCACTTGCCCTTGTTTTACTGGCGAATTAAAATCGACTAATAATTCTTTTACCATGCCAGTGACTTGTGATCCTACCGTAACTTGTTTTACGGGATTTAAAATACCGCTAGCATTAATTGAAGCAACCAAAGGCCCCTCTTCGATTAATGCAGTACGGTAATCGGGCGTATTTAAGCCAAACACCGAGCGTGCCACCAACCATAAGAGCGCAATCACAATACATACAATCGCGCTGATACTAAGCCAGCGCCAGCGCCCTGTGAAAAAACGCTGCATAAAACGACCGAGAAAACCACTAAACCAGCTCAGGCTTAGCTGTTGTTTCAATCGTAAGAAAAAGGATTTTATTTTTGACATCTTTACCAATGAATTAAAAAAACCCACCAGATCACTCTGATGGGTTTATCAAGCTAGAGCGGCAAAACCGCAAGCTAGATTACTTCTTTGCAGGTGCTGCTGGAGCTGCAGGAGGAGTAACAAAAGTAATTACTGTTTCATCAGCATACTCAACCATTACATCATCACCAACTTTAAATTTCTCAAGACCGAGAACAGCTTTATCCACTTTTACTTTTTGCTTCTCACCGCTTGGCAATGTGAAGGTAACGACGCGTGAAGCGGCATCAATCGCAGTAATTTTAACTGTGGCAAAAACGGTGTCGGTAATATCGGTAAATGGCTTAGCACCACCCTTAGCAGCAATTTGTACAGAGCGAACGCCTGAAACGCCAGGTTTTGCATCTTTACCTGCTGTTGTTAAGCCTACTGCAACAGCTTCAGCATGCTCAACCACAAATATATCGCCCTTTTTTACTTTGCCCAAATTATTCACATCTTTGGAAACGCGCATTCCAACCATATTGCCTTTGTCATCTTTAAACATGACGGTGCGTGTTTTCATATCCACTGAATCAACCGTGGCTGTAATAACCACTACGCCAGCTTCGATTGGCATCATGGCTGGTTTAGCTGGTTGAGCAATTGCCGTTGCAGTAACGGTTGCAAGCATTGCTGCAAATAGTAATGATTTTTTCAAGATAACCCCTAAAAGAAATAAAAAAGAAAGTTAATGCCGCAAAACTTAAAGCAGGCAATTAGCCAACCGAAAATACGCCATTAATCTGACAGCATTCTAACCTGTTTCTAGATGCATAATATTGCATTGCAGCAATTTTATTATTCTAGCGCATTTGCCCTACAGGGAATGCGCACAAACAAAGGCGCTAGACCAGGCCCACTGAAAATTGTGCCCTCCCAAATGCCCTGTTACATCAACACACTCGCCAATAAAATACAGGCCTACGTGATTACGCGACATCATGGTCTGGCCATTTAAAGCGTCGGTATTCACGCCGCCACGCATTACCTCGGCCTTATTCCACCCTAGCGTGCCAGCCGGCTTAACCCGCCATTCCGTGAGGCTAGCTTTTAATGCTTGCTGCTCAATCTTCCCAACTTCAGCCCATTTCTTCCCCAATAAACCCGCTTGCTCAGTAAACATTTTTGCTAATCGCTGGGGCATCACACTCGCCAAAATATTATCAGTAGTTTTAAGACGATTGGCGTTGACAGAAAAAATCTCATCAAATAGTTTCCCGCCATGCACGCCAGCAATATTACTCAGCCAATCAATTTCAATGGGCTCGCCCTCTTCCCAATAACTACTTGCTTGCAGCACAGCTGGGCCTGAAATACCCTTATGGGTTAATAATAAATCCTCATGAAATACACAGGCTCCATACTGCTGCCCTTTTATCCCCGAGCGAACGGTGACTGGCAAGCTTAATCCTGCCAAAGAATCGAGTTGAGAAAACGCCTTTGCTGTAAACGACAGTGGTACTAGTGCTGCACGTGGCGTAACCACGTCAATATTAAATTGCCTAGCAAGATCTAAAGCAAAACTACTGGCACCAATTGCGGGGACGGGTAAGCCACCGGTAGCAAGAATAACTGCATGCGTTTTGTGCTTGCCCTGGGTAGTCATCACTTCCCAGTGTGACGATTTCGGCTCAATTGCACTGACGCTTACGGGATGCCGAATTTGCACTTGGCCCTTAGCGCATTCCTGAAAAAGCAATTCGATGATTTGTTTGGCCGAGTCATTACAAAATAATTGTCCCGCCTGTTTTTCGTGAAACCCAATCCCATAAGCTCTGACTAAATCAATAAATGCACTAGCAGGATAACGCGCCAGCGCACTTTTCATAAAATGCGGGTTAAGGGATAAAAATTGTTGGGGGCTGGAATCGGTATTCGTGAAATTACAGCGCCCACCCCCGCTAATGCGGATTTTTTCACCCAATACTTCAGCATGATCCAAGACCAGAATTTTTTTGCCACGTTGACCGGCTAGACCAGCACAAAATAGTCCTGCAGCGCCACCACCGATAATAATCGCGTCCCAGATTGTTGGCGTGCTCACTTATAAAATCTCGGCAACCTCAGCAAAGTCAAAACGCGGTCCACGCGGATATAAGCCCTGTGAATCGGCGATGCCAA
This sequence comes from Burkholderiaceae bacterium, assembly GCA_037139315.1. Lineage (GTDB taxonomy): Bacteria > Pseudomonadota > Gammaproteobacteria > Burkholderiales > Burkholderiaceae > Polynucleobacter. Next base: position 19,157 of record JBAXGQ010000021.1, on the reverse strand, counting down.
TATTTAATAAGAAGTTGAAATAAATCAGATCGTTCATTCGGAACCTAATATCAAGTTATTAGCTTGGCGTTTTTCAACCGAATTTTTCAATAACGCGGCAACCCGATAAACTCCATGGGCAAATTTGCTATAGGGCATCGTCAGAAAAAATGCCATGACAAACCCCAGATGCACGGCTAATAAAATCGCCATAGCGGCGCTCTCGCGATAAGCCAATAATAGTAATCCGGAAACACTGATGAGTAACAATAGCAAAATAAAGCCGCGATCCATTGGCTTTTGTGACGCATCGCCATGCTGCGTGGCACGCGTGAAATTTAAATACAACAAACCCAGCGGACCAATGACTAAACCTATACCCCCCAAAGTGCCCAAGATTACCGGCAGACTTAAAATTGGATACGGTGCCTGCCAACCAAATACGTAGTGGTATAGCGTAGCTACACTAGTGGCTGCAAAGCATAAACCAAAACCATAAAAAGTGTAATGATGAAAACGTTTGCGCCATAAGGAAAAACCATCGTCTGCATTATTACAGCCTTCGCCATGGCCACCGCCGAGGTACTTCAACGTTAAGGCATCATGCGCCGCTTCTGCGCTTGCCACTAGTCTGGCCGAACCCATGCCGCCAGGAGAAATACTCTGCCAGAAGCGCCTTACCCCAATGCCTAAAGCGAGTAATGCAAATAGGAAGGTGACGCTAAATAGATAGGCTAAGGTATTGTGCGAAAACACCGCGTAAAAGTTACCATTTCGTACTGGACTAATTAAGTTACCGTTCACAGCGAGTGTTAATACCAAGAAAAAAATGAGTGCGAGCGAACTCGCCAGCGCTAGAGTTATGCCGTTCTTTTGATATAGCACTCCCAAAGACTTTGGCCAGGCATATTCAATATAGGTTTCCTTGCGAACTACCGCCATTGACTGGGGCACATTTACACCAAATTCATGGGGTGGCGCATATTGGCAAGCATGCAAACAGGCGCCACAGTTATGGCATAAGTTGGCTAAATAATGAATATCACTCGGGCTAAATGTGAGGCGCCGCGTCATCGCTGGGAAGACTGCACAAAACCCCTCGCAATAACGGCAGGCATTACAAATTTGCAGAATACGTGCTACCTCGCCCACCGCGGGATCGATTACGGGTTCTGCTGCATTTGCGCCGAGCGCTTGGGCTTGCGCCACTAATAAATTCAGTTGCTGCATCCGTCTACTAGTTCCTCAGGTGAAACACCGATTAGCAAGCCCATATGATATCCACTATCATCGATTTTGACAGACGATGACACGATTGGATAAAATGAATTTTTGTAAGCCTCTAGTTGGGCACTCAGCATTGCGGCAGCAAGCGCTGCGGTTTTTCGCCTACTGCGTAATGGGCTTTTTTTACACTGGCGCCATTAGTCAAACCAACCCCCCTATCACCATGCCACTTTCTCCTACCCTCCTACAAGCCTTTGCTCCCACGGGAAAATTACGGGTGGGCATCAATTTAGGTAATCCTGTTTTAGCCTCCCAAGAAGTTGGCTCTGTCTTGCCCAAAGGGGTTTCAGTTGACATTGCCAATGCGATTGGCAAACAGGCGGGTGTAGCGATTGATTTTCAGTTATTTAAAAGTGCTGGCGCTACTGTTGAAGCGATGAAAAATGGTAGCCTTGATCTCATTTTTGTTGCAATCGATCCCGTGCGAGGTGCTGATATTAGCTATACCCCTCCCTATATTCAAATCGAAGGGGCTTATTTAGTGAAGAGTAATTCCCCATTCCAAAAAAATGATGAGGTCGACCGGCTTGGCAATGAAATTGTGGTTGGCAAAGGCAGTGCCTATGATTTATTTCTGACACGTGAAATTAAACAAGCGAGCCTTATACGAGTAGCAAGCTCACCTGTAGTAGTTGAAGAATTTATGAGTGGTAAAGGCAATATTGCCGCCGGCGTTAAACAGCAACTCGAAGTTGACGCTAAGCGTTATGCCAATGTCCGGTTATTGCCAGGTCGCTTCATGGTTATCAATCAGGCGGTTGGCACCCCGAAAGAACGCGCCAATAGCGCAGAAATTGCTGGCTATTTAAGCGCCATCATTACTAATCTTAAATCATCGGGCTTCGTTGCCGAGGCTATGAAGCGCCATCAGATTGAGGGCGCTCGTGTAGCCGAGTAGTACTTGCAAGGCCAAAGAGCGCTCTGTCCTATTAGCCAGAGCCACTAGCTTGCCCGGGAAACTTAATAAAAACTAGCAGCTTCTCCCTGCTTGAGTGGCAATACCTTAGTACCCGTATTACCCAATGCCTCAATATATTGCGCAGGCGTGCCCACTAAAAATGGGTTACTTGCATAGTGCATCGGGATAGCAAATTTGGGCTTCAGCCAGTTGTTAGTAGCATAGGCAGCTTGCTTCGGGTCCATTACATAATGGCCGCCAATTGGCGCCAGAATTAAATCGGGTTGATATAAATCGGCAATTAACTTCATATCACTAAATAGGCCGGTATCGCCCATATGGTAAATCGTAAAACCATTTTCTAATTGAATAATAAAACCGACCGGCTCCCCACCAACATGAGTTTCATCTTTGCCAGTTTCTGGATTTTTCCAAACTAATTCAGAGCTATGCTCAGCACTGACCATGGTAATTTTAATTTTGTCACCCACTGGCTTGATCGTGCCGGACTTATTCATTCTTGGGGCCAAGGCTACGGGTAAAACGCCCAACGTCGCCAACGATTGATTTAAACCAGCCGGGCCATATAAGGGAACATTCTGTTTCTTCGCAAGGGTTGGCCCATCGCCCAGGTGATCACCGTGAGCATGCGTAACTAAAATAACATCAACCTTACCCAGTTCATCGAGGTTTTTCCATTTTGCCGGCGTAGTCGGATTTTGCGTAAGCCAAGGGTCAACCAAAATCACTTTGCCCTCTGGACTAGTAATACGAAACGCAGATTGTCCCAGCCACAATACTTCAGTAGCTTGTGCTGCCATAGCAGAATTTAAACAGATGGCGGTAATCAAGCCACAACCAGTCCTTACAACAGCAAGTAGGTATTTAAAAGTCATCGTCTTCTCCTTCTGATTTTTTATATAGCGTGTTGAGGCCCATAGTCGATCGCTACAAGCCTACTTGATTGTTCAATTATGTCTTACGTAGCGGTATTTGACTGGCCCGCTTTCGGGGTTTTTTTCTTGGCTTTCTTATCAGCCTTTTTCTTGGCTTTTTTATCTTTCTTCGCTTGCTTGGTACTTTTTTCTGCCGCAGCAGCTGCAGGAGCATTTGGGCTGGCCATCGGCGCGGCGCTCGGGGCGGGCGCTGCAGCAGGAGCAACCGGCGCTGCCGGCGCGGCAGCCTGGGCAAAGACAGTTACTGAGGGTATGGCTAGCGCAGCAGCAATACAGCTTGAAAGTACTACTTGGGATAAACGTTGAACCATTTAAATCTCCTCATCAAATACAATTAATAGCTTAATCATACTCTTTGGAAGAATTGTTATGGAGCAGTTTCCTACCGATATTTATACCGAGCCAAGCGACGTTAGTGTCGATACACTAAAAAACCTCGGCCCCTTAACCCGTCTTGCCGGAATTTGGGAGGGCACCATGGGGATGGATGTGAAGCCCAAAGCTGCGGGGCCTAAACAACAAGCCTATGTTGAACATATCGAACTTCAACCTATCGATCCCCAAACGAATGGACCCCAATTGCTGTATGGCTTGCGATATCACACGTTTATTACTAAGCCCGATAATATAAAGATGTATCACGATCAAGTGGGCTACTGGTTGTGGGATCCCAAAACGCAGTTAGTGATGCAAACCCTCACGATTCCGCGTGGACAAATTGCTATGGCCTCGAATACGGTTGATCCCAATGTAGATCAATTTAAATTGAGCGCCTATCAAAATGATCCTACTTCAGGTATTTCATCGAATCCATTTCTTGAATATGCATTTAAAACGACTGAATACCATATCGAAGTTATTTTTAATGCTGCGGGCACGTGGTCGTATCAACTCGATACGATTCTGATGATTAAAGGGCAAACTGAACCGTTTCACCACACTGATGTCAACACGCTGCATAAAATTGGCGAACCCACACCCAATGGTTTAGCAGCACATTTATATTCCGCTCAATTGGCTTAAAGCATCAAAGTATTGAATTCATTAATCTTGAAAGGTTTTCTATGAAAATGTGGCAATGTATCGTTTGTGGCTTTATTTATGATGAAGCCCTAGGCTTGCCGGAGGATGGGTTGGCACCCGGTACTGTTTGGGCTGATGTGCCCGATAGCTGGGCATGCCCAGATTGCGGTGTAGCAAAATCTGATTTTGAAATGGTCCAAATTGGTTAAGGTCGAGGCACCAATAGTCATCATTGGTAGTGGTTTAGCAGGTTACACCGTCATTCGCGAACTTCGCAAATTAAATAAAGAGGTACCCGTCACTTTAATCACGCGTGAGCCAGCTTACTTTTATTCGAAGCCGATGCTCTCGACTGCTATAGCCGGAAAAAAAGAGCCCATGCAATTAATTACTGGCTCATGTGAAGAAATGGCAGCGCAATTAGGTATTACTATTTTGGCGCCTACTGAGGTCACCGCAATCGACATCAAAACCCAATGCATTACTAGCTCTTCAGGCAGTATTACTTATGCAAAATTAGTTTTAGCTTTAGGTGCTGATCAAATACGTTTACCTTTGCAAGGAAATGCGGCAGATCAAGTAATTTCAGTAAATGACTTAGAAGAATATCGCTCTTTCCGCGAGCGCATAACTAATAAAAAACGTATCGCAATTTTAGGCGCAGGTTTAATTGGCACTGAGTTTGCTAATGATTTAATTGCTGGGGGTTATTCCGTAGATGTGATTGATTTAGCTAGCCAGCCGCTCGGGCGCCTACTACCAAGTAGCGCTGCTGAAGAGCTAAAAAGAGCATTAACTCAGGCTGGCGTGAGCTGGCATTTTGAAACCACCATTGAAACTATCTCCCATGATCAAGATGCCCTAGTAGTGCAATTAAAAAATGGCGTGCGATTACAAAGCGATGTGGTTCTATCAGCAGTAGGTTTGCGACCGCGCACAACTTTAGCAAAGTTAGCTGGCCTCAGTATTAACCAGGGTATTCAGGTTAATCGTCGACTTGAAACTTCTGCACCTGAAGTATATGCATTGGGCGATTGCGCTGAAGTCGATGGCTTAGTTCTGCCGTATGTCATGCCGCTTATGCAAGCTGCGCGCGCCTTAGCTCCCAATTTATTGGGACAAGAAGCGACTGTGCTTTACCCAGCAATGCCGGTGATGGTAAAAACACCTGCTATGCCAATCGTGGTCTCCCCCCCTGCAAAAGATGCCGTGGGCACCTGGGAGTCGATCGCCCAAGAAGGTGGTATGAAAGCCTGCTTTAAAAGTGTCACTGGCGAGCTACTGGGCTTTGCCTTAGTTGGTACCGCAACAACTGAGCGCGCCGCCTTAGCTAAATTACTACCGCCTGTTTTAATTTAGTAGATCAGCAAATAAAAAACCCACCGACAGATTTCTGCGGTGGGTTTTTTTAAATTCAATCTTTAAAGACTTAACAGCTTAGGAAATGATTGCCACAAACCAACCTTGATTATGGGATTGGGCGCTCATTAAAAATAACATTGGTATTGATAACACGGTATTAATACGTGAAGTTAACATCGCTACGCGAGCCGATTTTGCCTTCACATCAGGCTCAACTGCCACAATACCTAGGGCCCGTTTTTGATTAGGCCAAATAATGAACCAAACATTAAAGGCCATAATTAAAGCAATCCACATTCCCAAACCAATAGCGCGGAAAGCGGGCTGCAAAGTAAACGCTTGATGCGCATAACCGCTAATAATGGCGACTAGTAAACCAGTTACTACAGTAGCTAAAGCAGCCCAGCGAAACCAGAATAAAGCTGCGGGGGCAATCACTTTACTAATGGCTGGCTTTTGCTCATCAGGAATTTTGGGCATCGAAGGAATTTGGACAAAATTAAAGTACCACAACAAACCAATCCACATTACCCCAGAGGTGACATGTAACCAACGAAAGGTAAACAAGGTCCAACCATTACCAGCAAAGCCGCCTAATGCAAAAATAATAATGAGCAAAAGGATAAAGCCGGCTAGTACCGTACGCCCTAATGAAGTCAGAATTGAAGCCATCTTAAATTCTCCTGTTTATAAACAATCGGTTTGATTCGCAGTAACTATAAACGATTCAGAGAAGAGCACCACCCGTACGCAAACTCCGGAAATCCGCTATTCTCAATTAAAATAACTACTTACGCCTTTCTAACCATCATTATCCTTCTTAAAAATGAGCCCTAAACGCCTGTTTATTCAGGAAGTTGTGACACGCGATGGCTTTCAGGCTGAATCTCAGTTCGTGCCTACGGCTGAAAAAATCCAGCTCATTAATCGGCTGAGCAATGCCGGTTACGCAAAAATTGAAGTGACCTCATTTACGAGCCCCAAAGCAATTCCCATGTTGGCAGATGCCGAACAAGTGATGCAAGGCATCACGCGTCGACCAGAAGTGGAGTACACCGCCCTCATTCCAAACTTAAAAGGCGCGCAACGCGCCGCCGAAGTGCAGGTTGACGAGTTTAATTTGGTGATGTCGGTAAGTGAGGCTCATAACCAAGCTAATTTGCGCATGAGTCGGACAGATTCTGCTGCTGCACTAAATGCGGTCATTGCATTTGCCAACCAAGTAGGTATAGCGAGTAACGTCTCTTTATCCACTAGCTTTGGTTGCCCTATCGCAGGAACAATCGGTCTTCAAGACCTGATGCATTGGATTGATTACTTTGCTAACTTAGGGGTACGCGGTCTAACGATATGTGACACCACAGGAATGGCGAACCCAGCGCAAGTCAAAGCCGTTTGCTGCATGGTGCAAGATAAGTATCCGCATATCCAATGGACCTTACACTTTCACAATACGCGTGGCATGGGTCTAGCAAATGCTTTAGCAGCGGTAGAGGCCGGCATAGTGCGCTTTGATTCATCTCTAGGCGGCTTGGGAGGTTGTCCTTACGCACCAGGTGCTACCGGTAATATTTGCACCGAAGAATTAGTGCATATGTTTGATTTAATGGGCTACGCTACCAATATCAATTTAGACCTACTGCTGGAATGCTCGAGTGACTTACAAACCCTCATTGGGCGAAGACTGCCTAGCCAGTTACTGATGGCCGGTAAGGTTGATCGGCTACATGCAGCACCACAGCAATAGTTGTTTTATTGGGCTACCCAACCACCATCCATATTCCAAGCGGCACCCCTAACCTCTGAGGCATCTGGTCCACAGAGGAAGACAGCTAGCGCACCCAACTGCTCTGGCTTAACAAACTCTCCTGAAGGCTGCTTCTCAGAGACCAAAGCAATTTTGGCGGCTTCATTGGAAATATGTTCACGTTCAGCGCGCGCATCAACCTGCTTTTGCACCAACGGAGTGAGTACCCAACCTGGGCAAATCGCATTGCAAGTAATGCCCGTGCGCGCATTTTCTAAGGCGGTTACTTTAGTAAGCCCAATAATTCCATGTTTAGCTGCAACATAAGCTGACTTTTCAGCTGATCCTACTAAGCCATGGACTGAAGCAATATTAATAATCCGACCCCAGTTACGTTTTTTCATCGCTGGTAAAGCAAAGTGGCTTGCATAAAAGGCTGAGCTAAGATTAATCGCAATAACGGCTTCCCATCTTTCTACCGGAAAATCTTCAATTTTATCGACATGCTGAATACCGGCATTGTTGACTAAAATATCGAGCGACCCAAAACGTTTTTCAACTGCCAGAATCAAGTCTTCAATTTCTTTAGGCTTACTCATATCAGCGCCGTGATAATCTACTTCTACTCCAAAGGCCTTAACCTCTGCTAGGGCAGCTTCTTTTTCACCAAAGCCATTCATCATGACGTGAACACCTTGCTGTGCCAAGGCCTTAGCTATAGCCAATCCAATCCCACTAGTTGAGCCAGTCACTAAAGCAATTTTCCCGCTTAAAAAAGACATCATTATTCTCGCAATTCGATATAAAGAATAGCAATGGTACAGGACTTAAAAAAACTTAAATTTTGCCTAAGGCGCGGAGAATTTTTTCCGAGGTAATGGGCTGGTCAAATACCTTAACGTTAAATGGCATTAAGGCATCGTTAATGGCATTCATTACCGCCGCTGGTGCGCCAGCAGTTCCAGCTTCACCAGCGCCTTTGGCCCCTAATTGGGAAGAGGCAGTAGGTGTTTGGACATGTGCCACTTCAATATCGGGCATTTCATTTGCCATGGGCACCAAATAATCAGCCATATTCCCATTGCGTAACAAGCCGCTGTCATCATAAAGACACTCTTCATAGAGTACGCCACCGATGCCTTGCACAATTGCCCCGCGAACTTGCTCGTCAACCAACATGGGGTTCAATACCCGCCCACAATCTTCAACTGCCCAATGCTTAAGCAAAGTAACAAACCCAGTGTCGATATCTACTTCAACGTAAGAGGCTTGCACGCCATTAGTAAAGATAAAAGGATAATCCCGTTGTGCGTAATGGCGGGTCACCATTAAGTCCACTTTAAAATCATTTGGTAGGGTATCGGTACGGAAGTAACCAATGCGCCCGATTTCTGAAAATGGTAGCACTGCTTGGCCGGTAGCTTTATCAATAATTTGACTCCGTCGCACCAGCAATTCAGCGGTATCACGCTGCAAGATGGCGCCAGCTAAACGCAAAATATTTTCTTGTAAAGCCTGCGCAGCTAACAACACTGCTTCGCCACCAATACCCGCTCCCCGAGATGCCCAGGTGCCACCCCCATAAGGAGTTACAGCAGTATCACCCGTAATAATCCGCACATCTGCAATCGATACTCCAACGGCATCAGCAGCAATTTGTGCATATATACCTTCGGTACCTTGACCTTGCTCACCAACACCCACCATAATGCTCACCACCCCTGATGGGTCGAGTCTAGCCGTAGCACCATCTTGCGAAGCAATGCGGGCGCCGCCAACACCATAAAATGCTGCGCTGGGATTGGTTAATTCAATTAAGGCAGCAAAACCGATGCCCCGATAAATGCCTTTTTTTCGGAGCGCGGCCTGCTCTTGGCGCAAGTCGGTGTAATTCATCATTTTTTCAATGGTGCGCAAACATTGTTCATGCGAAAGAATTTCTAATTTAATTCCCGAGGCTCCCGAGCAAGGATAGGCGTCATCCGGAATGACATTGCGCTGCCGAAAAACTAAAGGGTCCATTTGTAATTTTTCTGCTGCTAAATCAACCAAACCTTCTGTGACAGCGCAAGCGATAGGATGACCCACACCGCGGTATTGGCAAGTGGGGGTTTTGTTTTGAAACACCACCTTCAGTTGGGCACGGTAATGTTGGTGCTTATAAGGGCCGCCAACTAAGTTAACGACTTGATTGCCTTCAATTGCACTGGTGCGCGGGAACATTGAATAGGGGCCAATCGCCGTGAGATCGTCAATCTCGAAAGCCAAAATATCGCCTTGCTGATTGACTGCGATACGGCCTTTCACTTGATGTTCACGAGCATGAATATCGCTGGTAAATGACTCTAGACGGTCCGCCACAAATTTAATGGGGCGCCCTAATAAAATAGCTAAACCCACTGTTGCAAAATCATCGGGATAGGCGTGCACTTTAATTCCAAATGAACCGCCAACATCTTTACAAATGACATGCACATCCGATTCAGCTAAACCAAATTGCCGGCAATAGAGATCTTGCATCATGTGCGGAGCTTGCTGCGAATGGTAGACCGTTAAGCGACCATCGCCGGGGTTGTAATCTGCAATTTGACAACGGGGCTCAAGCGTAACCCCGGTATGACGTCCAAACCCAAAAGTAGCTTCAGCCACAATTTCTGCAGTCGCAAACTGCGCATCGACCTGTCCTACATCTAGCGTGCGACTAAAACACAGGTTATCGCCTAACTCCGGATGAATCAAAGGAGTTTCAGGATCTAAAGCAGTCAGCATAGAGACCACGGCGGGTAACTCCTCCCATTCCACCTCAATGAGTTGTAAAGCATCTTCGGCTTGCGCGCGGGTATCTGCTACCACTGCTACTACAGGTTCCCCTTGCCAACAAGCGCGCTCAATCGCTAAAGCATGTTGCGGAGCCGACTTCATCCCAGCAAGATGACTTAAAGTGGCAACCCAAGGCTTGCAGATGGTCGCCATCTGGACGCCATCAACCACTGCTAAAACGCCTGGCATATTGCGCGCTGCGGCAGTATGAATTTGCATAATTCGCATATGCGCTACCGGCGAGCGCCAATAGACCACATGACCCATACGCGGAAACTGCAGATCATCAACATAAGTACCTTGGCCTTCTAATAAGCGTTTGGCGCTATGGCGAGGCTCACTCTCGCCAATGTAACGTTGGTCGGCGGTAACAGGATCGAGTACTAATCCTGCAAGATCATTGGGTTTGTTCACGCTGTGCCTCCAGTACATCCATGATGGCATCCACAATAGAATGGTAGCCAGTACAACGACAATAATTGCCAGAAATCCATTCGCGCACTTGCTCGCGCGTAGCCTGGGGTTGCTGCTCAATCAATTCAGCGGCTGACAACAACATACCCGAAGAACAAAACCCGCATTGCATGGCATTGCGACGCATAAAAGCATCTTGTAATTCAATTAATACGCCTTGTGCGGTTAAGCCCTCTACGGTCTCAACCACTTTGCCATTGGCTTGCACTGCTAAATACAAACAACCACGCACAATTTGTCCGTCTACCCGCACGGTACATGCGCCACAGGCGCCCTGTTCGCATCCCAAGTGAGGACCCTTCAAGCCTAAATCTTCCCTTAAAAAATCAACCAGGTGACGGCGTGGCTCGATTTCAGCCTGGACTCTGTTTCCATTCACAATCATTTCAATCGGGATTTTTGGATTCATTCTTATTTCCTTAATTAACTCTGGCGCAAGACGCTTTAATTTAATCAGCCAACATTTTTTTTAAAGCGCGCTCCAGCAGTACGCCTACCAAATGACTCTTGGCTGCTGCACTGTTGGTTATATCCTCCATGGTTTCAATCTCCGCACGTGCCGCTGCAACAGCTGCAGTAATTAATTCAGCATTGACCACTTGACCATTGACTAGATTTTGCGCTTGTACCGCAGCTACAGGCGTAGTAGCTACAGAGAAAAAAACAAAGTTACAGTCACTAAGAGCTTGACTAGTTTTTTTTGCTACCGCAGCTAAGCCTGCCACAGCATAGTCGCCATGGCGCCGTGCCAATTCTTGAAAAGAGAAAACGTCTTTTGCGTTTGCCAAGGGAATTTCGGTACCCATTAAAATTTCATCTGGTGCCAAGGCAGTGGTATAAAGATCGACAAAAAAATCGCGCGCTGGAATCCGACGCTCGCCCTGCAAACCGCGTACGACCATTGTTGCATTCACCGCAATACTACAAGCTGGCCACTCTGCCGCTGGATCTCCATACACTAATGAACCACCCCAAGTACCCAAGTTACGAATGGCCCGATGCGCAATGTGCGGGGCTGCTGCTTGCAAAATTGGCGCGTATTTCTTAATTAGGGGAGCGTTTTCAATTTCAGTATGCGTTACCAAAGCCCCAACCCATAAATGCTCGCCACTTAATTCAATGCCTTTTAATTCGGCAAGTTCAGTAATGTCAATTAATATCTGCGGCTCGGATAAGCGCATGTTTAAGGTGGCCAATAATGTTTGGCCGCCAGCCATTAAACGTGCATCATCGCCGTGCTCACGCATTAAAGCCAAAACCTCAGGAATCGATTGCGCTTTAATGTAATCAAATGCTGCTGCCTTCATACTGCTCCCCCAGCGGTAATTTCACTAGCGTGTGGATTTAATTCTTTAGCAAAAGCTTCAAAAAAATCGTCGGCAATTTTTTTTGCTGACGCGCTAATAAGTCGGCCACCAATTTGTCCTAACTTTCCACCAATTGAGGCCTCCGTCGTAAAGCGCACTAAAGTACCTCCCTCTGCACTAATTAATTCAACCCGCGAGCGCCCTTTAGCAAAACCAGCTGCGCCACCCGATCCTTCAAACGCCATCGAACACGATTTTTCTTCAATCACATCAGAAAGCAAAAGCTTGCCAGCGAACCGCGCTCGAACGGGGCCAATCTTAAACATTACCTTCGCATGGACTTCTTCAGGTGAAATGCGCTCAATTGTCTCGCAACCGGGTATAGCCTTCCCTAGGACTGCGACGTCATTTAAGCCCCGCCAAACAACAGGTACAGATGCGGCAATAAACTGCTCGCCATTGAGTTCCATTCAATCTCCTCGGGTTTATACGAATAGAGTCTTATCAACCAAGTGGTCAACAATGATCCATTATTGAACTTTTGGTCAATAAGACCAAATGAGGATAAACCCTTAAAGCCATGGAATTGCTCGCAAACGTAGTTTTAGACAGGCCCCCTGCTCTGCGGCGGCGGATGAACACGGTTGACCGTCAAAAACAAATTATCGATGGCGCAATTCAATTTTTTGCTCGCTATGGTATGGATGGTCAATTACGTAACCTTACTGAAGAACTGGGTATTACCCACACCCTCCTCTACCATTACTTTCCCACCAAAGATGCGCTGATTCAAAAGGTCTATCAAGAGGTTTTTGAGCGGCGCTGGAAAACCGAGTGGGAAGATTTATTAGACGATAAAACGCAGCCGCCCGAGGCCAAGTTAAATGCCTTCTATCTCGATTATTCTGCCAGCGTTCTCACTTACGACTTTGTGCGCATTCTGATTTATTCGGGCTTAAGCGACCACGCCATTAGCGATCGCTTTTTCGAATCCTTGCGCTCGCGTTTAATCCCGCGCCTCATCCGGGAAACGCGTAAATATTGCCAACGCAGTACCCGCGCTAAGCCAAGTAACCGTGAACTAGAGCTCTTGATGGGCTTACATGGCGGTATTTTTTATATCGGCATTCGGCGCTGGATCTATGGTCAAGCGATTTATAGCCCGGTATCGCCAGATACAGATGAGGCCATTATTCAAGATCGAATTTATTCGTATCTTTTATCAGCACAAAATCTCTTTACATCTTCAGCGAGGTCATGATGGCGCAATTAATTCTGAATCATTTTTCTATTCGTAGTTTAGAAATTGACAAAACAGTGGCTTTTTATTCTCAAGTTTTAGATTTAAAAAAAGGCCCGCGTCCGGATTTTCCTTTTCCCGGTGTTTGGCTTTATAGCGGTGCAGATAATGATTACAACAATTCAGTTCTACACCTCATCGCTATCGATAAGAATGATCCTGATGGCTTAAAAAAATATTTAGGGGATCGTGATTTTTCCTCTCTACAAGGCTCTGGGGCAATTGATCATATTGCTTTTTTAGCCGCAGGCTTAGGGGCTATGTTGAGCAAATTAAAAACCCTAGCGGTACCCTACCGAGAACGAACTGTGCCACTTTTAAAACTGCATCAAATTTTTCTCGATGACCCCAATGGTATTGTCATTGAGCTCAATTATCCAGCGGCTGAAAAAGCGGCTTTAGACGCAAAAGGCTAAACTAGTAATGGCAAGAATAGTCGTCGCTGGTGGCTCTCTAGGTGGACTTTTTGTCGCTAATATGTTGTTGCGTCAAGGCCACGATGTAACGATCTTAGAAAAGGCCTTGGGCTCACTCGATGGCCGTGGTGCCGGGATCGTAACTCACGATGCTTTGGCTGAAGCTCTCATTATTGCAGGCGTTCCAGCAAGTGAATCGCTTGGAGTGCAGGTTGAGAAACGGGTCACCTTAAGTGCCGCAGGCGATTGCCTGGATGAAATCGTCTTGCCACAAATCTTAACTTCGTGGAGCAGACTTTACCACCTCCTTAAAAATCAATTCCCCTCCGAGCGATATTTGCAAGGTAAAACGATTATTGGTCTTACGCAAACCGACAGTGCCGTCAATATCACTTGCGAAGATAAGAGTGAATATACTGCTGAACTGCTCATTGCTTCCGATGGCATTCGCTCGGGGGTTCGCGCCCAACTTGCGCCATTGGTACAACCTGAATATGCTGGTTACATTGCGTGGCGTGGCGTTTGTGATGAAAGCGTGTTGTCAAATTACACGCGTGCGAGTCTTTTTAATTACTTTGGCTTTTGTTTACCTAGTGGTGAACAAATGCTCGGCTATCCTGTGGCGGGCTCGGGTAACGATACTCGCGCCGGTAAGCGCCGTTATAACTTTGTCTGGTATCGGCCAGCTGAAGCAACTACCGAGCTGAATGAATTACTTACTGATACCGATGGTATTACCTATCCACTCGGTATTCCTCCTGCCAAAGTTGCATGGCGCCATATAGCTCGGATGCGGGAAACCGCGCGGGCTATTTTGGCACCGCAATTTGCAGAGGTCATTGAAAAAACCCCACAACCCTTTTTGCAGGCTATTTACGACGTCTATTCGCGTCAAATTACTTTTAATCGCGTCGCGCTGATGGGTGATGCCGCCTTTGTTGGTCGCCCTCATGTTGGCATGGGGGTTACCAAGGCTGGTGATGAAGCACGGGTGATTGCTAGTTGTATTACCAGCTTTGGAGCAACTCCGAAAGCCTTACTAGCCTATGAAAATTCCCGCCTTACCCTTGGTCAACAGGTTGTCAAGCGGGCGCAGTACCTGGGATGCTATATGCAAGCTCAAGGCAAACAAGGTAATACAGCAGATCTACCTGCCAATACCGTCAAGCGCAACGCGAATACGGTAATGTCTGAGACTGCTGTCGATATTAGTCAATTATTAGCAGAAGGTAAGGCTGTACCACTAGAATTTCAGCATTCAGTTAAGATTTAAAAATTAGTATTTCATTTCAATATAAAACGTTTTTATGAAGGAGACACCATGAGCCGCAAACCAAACCCAAACCCCCAGCGCCGCAAACTTCTCATCGGAGGTGCAGCCGTCGCTTCAACGCCATTTTGGTTCAATATTGCTAAAGCGCAAACCGCGCCAATTAAGATCGGTTTCCCTACACCGCTAACTGGGGCTTTTTCAGCAGAAGCACAAGATCAGGCCCGGGCCGCCGAATTGGCCATTAAAGAATTTAATGAGGCTGGCGGCTTTAATGGTCGCAAAGCAGAATTATTGGTGCGCGACGACAAATTAAACCCTGGTGAAGCAGCTACTCGTACTTTAGAGTTAATTGAAAAAGATAAAGTCGATTATGTGGTTGGCTCTTTATCTGCTGCCACACAGCTCTCAATTAATGCGGTTTGCAAAGAACGTAAAGTCATTTTTAACTCGATTAGCCAATCTGATGCAATTAATGAAGTAAAAGATTGGAGCATCTACACTTTTCACGAAGCGCTTAACCCCACCATGACTGCTGGTGCAGTCGCGCGCTATGCAATTCCCCGCTTTGGTAAAAAAATTGTTTTTCTCACTGCTGACTATGCTTACGGCCATGAAATGGTGCGCGCTTTTGAGCGGGCTGGCAAAAAGATGGGGGCCACTACCTTGGCTGATATTCGTCACCCCCTTGGCGCCGCTGATTACTCCGCATTTTTACCGCGCATTAAAGCCTTAAATCCGGATATTTTGGTGCTTTGTAACTTTGGACGTGACCTGGTTAACTCCGCCAAGCAATGTACCGACTTTGGCTTAAAGAACAGCATGAAAATTGTCACTCCGGTGTTGCTCTATACCGCGCGTCAAGCAGGCGGACCAGAGGCCTTCGAAGGCATCATGGGTGGCACTTCCTATTACTGGGGCCTAGAAGATCGTATTCCAAGTGCCAAAATATTTAACGATCGCTTCCGCAAAGCCTATGGTGGCGCGGTGCCATCCGATTATGGTGCCTTAGGATATTCAGGTATTCGCAGTATTTTGCAAGCGATTAAAAATGCCAAGTCTACCGATACGCCAAAAGTTATTACTGCCCTAGAGCAGCTGAAATATGATTGGTATAAAGGCCCTGAGTATTACCGCAAGTGTGACCATCAAGCAGTGCAATCAGTGATTCTGATCGACTCAAAATCAAAAAATATGAAAGATAAGTATGACGTCTTCAATATTCTACAAATTGACCCCACTTCAGAAGAAAATATGCGTAGCTGCGCTGAACTAGGATTTAAAGTTTAAGAAAATAGCCGTAGCAAATTAAAGGCCGATACCCTATGTACTTAAAATGGGTATCGGTTTTTTAATGTCAAACGTCATGACTGGATTAACCCTCGACCTACTCTGCATGCAAATACTCACGGGGATTGCCCTCGGGAGTATTTATGCTTTGCTTGCTCTGGGCCTCTGCTTAATTTTTGGCATGCTAACAGTAGTGAATTTTGCCCACGGTGCATTTTTTATGGTCGGCGCATTTTTGGGTGTTTATTTTTTAGGGTTAACAGGCAGCTTTTGGTTTAGTTTGCTCGTAGTTCCTCTTATTACGGGTGTTATGGGCTTGTTCACCGAGCGATTTTTAGTACGCCCAATGTATGGTCGTGGAATTGATTACCCGCTACTGCTTACATTTGGTCTCTCGTATGTCTTAATTGAATTGACCCGGATTATTTTTGGGATTGAAGGCATGCCCTCAATTACGCCCGAGGGTCTTACCGGCTCAGTTAACGTCGGCTTTGGTTACTTTCCTAAATATCGCCTCTTTTTAATCGCAGCTACAGCAGTAATCATTTTATGTATCTGGCTATTCATTCAAAAAACCCGCTATGGCTTGATTATTAAAGCAGGCTCACGTGATCAAGAAATTCTGAAGGTTCTAGGCGTTGATATTGCTAAAGTTTGGCTATTAGTATTTGCTGTTGGTACTGCGATCGCAGGTCTCTCTGGCATCTTAGCGTCACCGACGCGCTCGGTTAATCCCGAAATGGGAATTCCTATTTTGGCAGAGTCTTTCGTAGTCACAGTTGTGGGTGGTATGGGATCACCCGTTGGCGCTGTAGTTGCAGGCTTGCTGGTGGGTATTGTCTACAGCATGACCTCGCTATTTGCGCCCGACTTAGCTGAACTTTCCATTTTTGTCGTCATGGCAGTAGTACTGATCATTCGTCCGCAAGGTTTATTTGGTAAAGCTGGGTTAATGGGTTAAATGAAAACAACCATACCGTCCTCTCGCTCTCCTCTCGCTAAAATTACTCAGGCTATTGCTCGCCATCGGGTAAGCTCAGTTGCCATCGCTTTATTAGTTTTGCCCTTCATCATGCCGTACGAAGCGCTGGCCATCAATATTTTGGTTTTTGGTTTATTCGCCATGGGTTTTAATTTATTGTTTGGCTATATGGGCCTGCTCTCTTTTGGCCATGGCGCATTTCTGGGTATGGGCGGCTACCTTACGGGTATTAGCATCGTGCACTTCTCATTACCATGGGGTCTCGCGATTTTAATTGGCGTGCTTGGGGCAGCATTAGGCGGCTTAGTGATGGGATTTTTAGCCATTCGTACCCGTGGCATTTATTTTTCTATGGTCACCCTCGCCTTGGGTCAAATTATTTATTATATTTTTTATAAAGCTGAAAGCCTTACAGGTGGTGAAAATGGCTTGCGTGGCGTAAAAGTAGACTCATTCTCTTTCTTTGGCTTCACTGTTGACCTACTAAACCCAATCACCAAGTACTATTTTATTTTTATTTTTGTGTTTGCTGCTATTTGGTTTGTATCGCGAATTTTAAATTCACCACTCGGGGCAGTGATGGAAGCAATTCGAGAAAATGAAAAACGGGCTGCTGCCTGCGGTTTTAACGTTGCCCGTACCAAGCTATTAGTCTTTATTTTATCGGCGGGAATTTGTGGGCTGGCTGGTTCTCTGCGGGCCTTACATTTATCCATCGTTCCAATCGACTCATTGCATTATTTGCAATCGGGGCAAGCCGTCATGATGAGTATTTTAGGTGGCATGGGTACCTTCTTTGGGCCCTTTATTGGCGCAGCGGTCATGCTCTATCTTGAAGACGTCATTACTAATTTCACTACCCATTGGATGTTAGTCGTAGGTCTTATTTTTATGTTTTTTGTACTCTTTTTTCCGCAAGGTATTTGGGGCAGCATTCTCAATAAATTACCGCTTTCAAAAAATTCAAAATGAGTTTATCGCCTACTACTCCAATTCTTGAAGCGCGCAATCTGACCATGAACTTTGGTCGGTTTCGGGCCTTAAATAATGTCTCGGCGAGCTTTGCGGCTGGCTCTTTAACCGCCATCATTGGCCCCAATGGCGCGGGTAAGAGTACTTTATTTAATATTCTGAGCGGTGCCTTTCCGCCCTCTAGCGGCGAGATCATCTTTAATGGGGCTAATATCACCGGCCAACAGCAATATGAGTTTCCCCGTCAAGGCATTTCAAAAAGTTTTCAAATTACTAATCTATTTAAGCAACTAAGCGTTCATGAAAATGTACGGGTTGCCGCCCAAATGGCAGTTTCGCGTTTTAATTTCCTCAAAAATGCGCAGAGCTATCCCGACCCCATCCTCATCGCAAATGAATTACTGCAACGCGTGAATTTAGAAAAATTACGCGATCGAAAAGCGGGTGATTTAGCCCATGGACAACAACGCGCCCTTGAAATAGCGATGGCTTTAGCCTGTAATCCCAGCTTATTGTTATTAGATGAACCTACTGCGGGAATGTCGCCTGAAGAAACGCTAGTCATGATGGATTTAATTCGTACCCTCGCAACCGAACGTACTGTTATCTTGGTCGAGCACAAAATGAAATTAATTATGGGGCTCTGCAAGCGCATTATTGTTCTACATCATGGTGAATTTTTAGCCGAAGGCAGTCCAGAGGAAATTCAAAATAATGCTGAAGTTCGCCGGGTTTATTTAGGTCAGGGTTGACGATGTTAAAAGTAGAAAAGCTCAACGCTTGGTATGACCAAAGCCATGTCATTCAAGGAATATCGCTAGAAATTCAGCGGGGTGAAATAGTTACCCTGATGGGGCGCAATGGCGCTGGAAAAACGACTACCCTACGCACCTTGATGGGTTTAGTCGAAAAGCGTAGTGGTAGCGCCTTATTTGACGGCAAATCTTTTCTCGAGGAACCTGCCCATCTACGTTATCACCTTGGTTTAGCTTATGTTCCAGAAGACCGACGCATTGTGCCGGGCTTAACAGTCAAAGAAAATCTTGAACTTGGCGTGATCGCGAAAAAATCGCG
>JBAXGQ010000020.1:0-25313 GCA_037139315.1 Burkholderiaceae bacterium | reverse complement strand
TACGAAGTTCACTACGAAGTTCACTACTAAGTTGATCCTGATGAAAAAATTATTACTTCATACCCTCAGTGTTATTGCCATTATTGGCTTTGCACCATTGCCTTTTGCGCCGCTTGCTTTAGCGCAAGCCCCCCGGGTGTCGATCCCTGATTTTGCTGATTTAGTCGAAAAAGCTAGTCCGGCTGTAGTGAATATTCGTACCACTGAAAAAGTCGCTACACAACAAGCTGGCGGCAATGGCCCCGGCGGCACGGATGAGCAGCAAGAGTTTTTTCGGCGCTTTTTCGGCATTCCATTCCCCAATATTCCAGGCATGCCTGGTTCACCTAAGGGACCAAATCAAACTCCTAACCCAGGCCAGAATCGTCCTGGAGCGCCCCAAGAAAACGATCGTGGCGTTGGCTCGGGCTTCATCATTGATGCTAATGGTTATATCCTCACCAATGCGCATGTCATTGAGGGCGCAGAAACAATCTACGTCACCTTAACTGATAAGCGTGAATTAAAAGCCAAATTGTTGGGCGCCGATAAGCGTACCGATGTCGCGCTAATTAAAATTGAGGCCAGTGGCTTACCTAGATTACCACTAGGAGATTCTTCTAAGGTTCGGGTTGGCGAGTGGGTGCTAGCGATTGGTTCACCTTTTGGCTTGGAAAATACCGTCACAGCTGGCATTGTTTCAGCAAAAAGCCGTGACACTGGCGATTACTTACCCTTTATTCAAACTGACGTGGCCGTTAATCCAGGAAATTCTGGGGGGCCTTTGCTCAATACCGCTGGGCAAGTCATTGGCATTAACTCACAAATTTTTAGTCGCTCAGGTGGTTATATGGGAATTTCGTTTGCCATTCCCATTGATGAAGCAATGCGAGTTGCTGATCAGTTAAGGGCAAGCGGGAAATTAGTCCGCGGTCGGATCGGGGTTTCAATCGGCGACATCACCAAAGAGACTGCTGAAAGTTTGGGTCTTGGCAAGCCGCGGGGCGCGTATGTACGCAATGTTGAACCAGGTGCGCCAGCAGCGCTTGGTGGAATTGAGGCAGGCGATGTGATCTTGAATTTCAATGGCCTGGAGATTCAGAAATCAACTGATTTGCCGCGCCAAGTAGGTCAGACCAAACCTGGTACGCGTGCAACAGTGCAAGTTTGGCGTAAGGGCGCTGCCAAAGATTTATCTGTGGTGGTAGCTGACGCCGAGCCTAGTGAAAAAGTGGCAAGCAAAAAAGCCGAGAATTCAGCTCCGCAAAGTGGCGTTTTGAATTCAGCATTTGGGGTTTCAGTCGCAGAGTTGACTGATGCCAAAAAACAAAGTTTAGGTATCAAGAATGGGATCGAGATTACTGCTATTAATGATGGCCCAATGGCGCGTGCTGGTGTGCGCGTTGGAGATGTCATTGTAAGGATTGGCGATGCTGACATTACTGGGGTGAAGCAATTTGAAGCCCTTGCCAAGAGCCTAGATCCAAGTCGCTCAGTGCCTGTATTTGTGCGCCGTACCGATAGCACCCTAGTCTTGCCAATTCGTCCAAATAAGCCCTAAATCATCCCAAAAGCCGGTTTTTCTGCTTTTGGGGTAGCTACACTAGCCCTGCAAAGTGGGGTTTCTATGCAACCATTACAATGCGAGTAAGACGGCTTTTTGCAGCGCATCATTTTGATGTGTTGCAGCAAGGCGTTTTCTGATGGATTTCTTAAAGCGCAATGGATTTAATCCGTAATTTCTCAATCATCGCCCATATCGATCATGGCAAGTCGACTTTGGCCGATCGAATTATTCAATTGTGCGGCGGCTTATCCGATCGTGAAATGGAATCACAAGTGCTTGATTCAATGGATATTGAGCGCGAACGTGGTATTACGATTAAAGCGCAAACGGCAGCGCTTAGTTTTAAAGCTAAAGACGGTAATACTTACAACCTCAATCTCATTGATACACCTGGTCACGTTGATTTTTCGTATGAAGTGAGTCGTTCGCTTTCCGCTTGTGAGGGGGCTTTATTAGTGGTTGATGCCAGCCAAGGCGTGGAAGCACAAACAGTGGCCAATTGCTATACCGCTATCGAACTAGGGGTTGAGGTCGTACCCGTATTAAATAAAATTGATTTGCCGCAAGCTGATCCGGAGCGCGCTAAACAAGAAATTGAAGATGTAATTGGCATTGATGCCACTGATGCTTTAACCTGCTCAGCTAAAACGGGTTTAGGCGTTGCTGAAGTATTGGAAGAGATGATTCGCCGAGTACCGCCGCCACAGGGGAATGCCACCGCTCCATTGCAGGCACTGATTATTGATTCCTGGTTTGACAACTATGTGGGGGTTGTCATTTTAGTAAGAGTGGTCAATGGCACTCTCAAACCTAAAGATAAAATTCTACTGATGGCTAGTGGCACAACGCATTTAGTCGAGCATGTCGGGGTTTTTAGTCCTAAATCTGTCGATCGGCCTTTACTTAGCGCTGGTCAGGTAGGCTTCATCATTGCTGGCATTAAAGAATTAAAAGCGGCCAAGGTGGGCGATACCGTAACCCATGCGTCCGGGCAACAAAATCGCATCCCGGCCACCACTGCACTTCCCGGCTTCAAAGAAGTGAAGTCGCAAGTCTTCGCGGGGCTATATCCTGTAGAGGCTAACGAATACGATGTATTGCGCGAGTCATTAGAAAAACTCAAACTCAATGATGCCTCCTTACTGTATGAGCCCGAAGTCTCACAGGCCTTGGGTTTTGGATTCCGTTGTGGCTTTTTAGGTTTATTGCACATGGAAATTGTGCAGGAGCGTTTAGAGCGGCAGTACGGCATGAATCTCATTACAACGGCGCCGACAGTGGTGTATCAAGTGCAGCAACGTGACGGTAGCATTCTCACTGTAGATAACCCATCGAAGATGCCAGACCCTAGCAAGATTGAGGCAATTCTGGAGCCGATTGTGACAGTGAATTTATATATGCCACAGGAATATGTGGGCTCGGTTATTACCTTATGTACTGGTAAGCGCGGCGTGCAAACCAATATGAATTATTTGGGCCGTCAAGTGCAGTTAACGTATGAAATACCCATGGCTGAAATTGTGCTCGATTTTTTTGATCGCTTGAAGTCAGTCTCCCGTGGTTACGCATCGATGGATTACGAATTTAAGGAATATCGGGCCGCCGATGTAGTGAAAGTCGATATCTTAATTAATGGCGATAAGGTTGATGCGCTCTCCGTCATTGTGCACCGGAGTAATAGTCAATCACGTGGACGAGATGTAGTAGCAAAAATGCGGGGTATTATTCCGCGGCAGATGTTTGATGTGGCAATTCAAGCAGCAATTGGCAGCAATATTGTGGCGCGCGAAAACGTTAAAGCATTGCGTAAGAATGTATTAGCTAAATGCTATGGCGGCGATATTTCGCGTAAACGTAAACTTTTAGAAAAACAAAAAGAAGGCAAAAAGCGGATGAAACAAGTTGGCAATGTAGAAATTCCGCAAGAAGCCTTTTTAGCTATTTTGCAGGTGGAATAAATGAATTTTGCTTTAATCCTTTTTATTTTAGTGATCGTCACTGGGGTCGCATGGATTGCGAACCGCTTTTATTTTGCGCCCCGACGTATTGCTGCAGGTGATCATCGCGTCCCACTTTGGGTCGAATATTCAGCGAGTTTTTTTCCGGTGATTTGTGCAGTGTTTTTTTTGCGGTCTTTTTTATTTGAGCCGTTCAAAATTCCTTCAGGATCAATGATTCCGACCTTACAAATTGGTGACTTTATTTTGGTGAATAAGTTCACCTATGGCATTCGTTTACCCGTTATCAATCATAAAGTGGTCGAGCTTGGTACTCCAAAACGCGGCGATGTCGTGGTATTTCGTTATCCCCGCGATGAGTCAGTGGATTACATCAAACGGGTAGTGGCAATTCCAGGCGACGTGGTTGAGTATCAGAATAAGCGCTTGATTATTAATGGCGAGCCCTTACTGTATAGCGGTGGAGCACCGTATTTAGATCCAGAAAATATGCGCTATGAAAAAGAATTTACGGAAACCTATCCAGCAAATTTAGGCGGTTTAGCACATAAAATTTTAAATGATCCCGAGCGGACTACAGGAGTTTTTCAGCCTGAAAAATTTCCGGGGATTGAGAATTGCCAATATCAAAGCTCTGGCATGACTTGTAAAGTACCGGCTGGACATTATTTCGCTATGGGCGACAACCGCGATAACAGTGCCGATTCACGCTTTTGGGGCTTTGTTCCCGATCAAAATATTGTTGGACGTGCTTTTTTTGTTTGGCTTAATTTAGGTGCATTAAGCCGCATTGGAAGCTTTGAGTAAGTTATGAACGCTCGCGCTGTGATCGATAACGGACCCCTGCAAGAGCGTTTAGGGTATAGCTTTAAAAAACCTGAGCTGTTAAATCAAGCGCTTACCCATCGCAGCCATAGTAAGAAAAATAATGAACGCTTAGAGTTCTTGGGCGATTCAGTCCTCAATTGCGTCGTTGCTGAATTGTTATATGAACGGTATTCAGATTTAGACGAAGGCGACTTGTCGCGGGTACGTGCCAATTTGGTCAAGCAGCAGGCGCTGTATGAGATTGCACAATCGTTATCACTCTCCGATTATTTACGCCTAGGGGAAGGTGAGTTAAAAAGTGGCGGTTTTCATCGACCCTCAATTTTGGCTGATACCTTAGAAGCAGTCACCGGCGCTATCTTTATTGACGGTGGATTTGATGCTGCACGGGCAAGCTTAAGTAAGTTGTATTCCACGATCTTGGCGCATGTTGATCCAAAAACGCTGGGTAAAGACGATAAAACCCTTCTGCAAGAATATTTACAAGGGTTTCAAATGCCCTTACCAGCTTATAACGTCATCGGTACGACCGGTGCTGCGCATAGTCAGCAATTTGAAGTGGAGTGTGTAATTGCGAGTTTAAAAATTCTAGTTAAGGGTGGCGGGGCATCGCGCCGCGCCGCCGAACAAGCTGCTGCTAAATTAGCCTTAGGGGCCTTACAAAAAGCCTTGCCCCAAGAAACGCGCAAACCCAAGAAAACCCGTTCAGCAAAGAAAAAAGCAGCTAAATCAGCTTCTACTGATGAGCAGCTGAAGCTGAAGCTAAAAGGCTAATATGACGATTGATGGCGTAACAGATTTATCTATCGAGGCGAATACGGATGGCGTATTTCGCTGCGGCACGATTGCCATTGTTGGTAGACCCAATATGGGTAAGTCGACGCTTTTAAATGCCTTAGTGGGTCAGAAAATTAGTATTACCTCACGGAAAGCGCAGACCACTCGCCACCGGATTCTCGGTATTCAAAATCGGCCACAAGCACAGTTTATTTTTATCGATACACCGGGCTTTCAAACCCGCTTAATGAACACCTTGAATAAAGCCCTTAATCGCACGGTTACCAGCGCTTTGCAGGGCGTTAATGTAGCTTGTTTTGTAGTTGAGGCGGGCTACTTTGGGGCAGATGACGTCAAAGTACTACAACTTTTACCCCCTGATTTGCCGATTATTTTGGTACTTAATAAATTGGATTTATTTTCGCGGCGCTATCAAACGCCTGGTGAACGCGATTTAGTTTTACTCGATTTTATGAAGCAAATGGGTTTGCCATGGAATGAGCTGGGTGGACGACCCGATCAAACGCAACAGTTTGCTGAGATTGTGCCCATGAGCGGCAAAAATCCTGATGATATTAAACGCCTGCTAGATCTCTTGGAAAATTATTTACCCATTGGTGAGGCTCAATATGATCCAGAAACCTTAACCGATCGCAGCGAACGATTTTTGGCGGCCGAGATTTTGCGTGAGAAGGTCTTTCGTTACACTGGCGAAGAGTTGCCCTATGCTAGTTCGGTGATCATTGACCAATTTAAAATGGACGGCCGGATGCGCCGCATTGCGGCGACTATTTTAGTTAATCGCGATAGCCATAAGCCAATGATTATTGGCGAGAAGGGCGAGCGCTTAAAGAAAATTTCGACCGAAGCCCGAATTGATATGGAAAAACTCTTTGACGGTAAAGTGTTTTTAGAAACTTGGGTGAAGGTGAAGCGCGGTTGGGCTGATGATCACGCTGAATTGCGAGCACAGGGCTTGGAATAAATGGCTTCTATTCGGATCATCGATGAGCCTGCTTTTGTATTGCATAGTATTCCCTACAAAGAAACGAGCTTAATCCTTGATGTATTCACTCGCCAGCATGGGCGAATGGCTTTAATTGCTAAAGGGGCTAAACGTCCGCATTCCGTGTTACGCCCAGTTTTACAGCGCTTTCAACCTTTATTGGTATCTTGGAGTGGGCGGTCTGAATTACGCACCTTGATTAAATCGGAATGGGTTGGCGGTACACCTTCACTGGTGGGTGATGCTTTACTGTGCGGCTTTTATCTCAACGAACTTTTGGTGAAGTTTTTAGCCCGCGAAGATGCCTATGAAAAGCTTTACGATCGCTATGCTGAAACCATTCATGCCTTAGCAGAATTAGAGGCAGCGAATCTGGGTATCGAGCAAATTCTCCGGCCTTTTGAGTTAAGCCTGTTGCAGGAAACTGGCTACGCTGCAGCTTTAGACCGTTGTGTTGAAACGAATGCTAGTCCGGAAACGCATAAACAATATGTATACCAGCCCGAGCGCGGTATTCGTCCTTGGCAAGCTGATGACCCGGGGCATTGGCCAGTATTGAGCGGTAATACCTTGGTGCAGATTGCAGCAGGAGATTACGCAGGAGCGGATACCCTTACTGAAAGTAAGCAACTCATGCGGTTTTTACTCAGTTTGCATTTACAAGATCAAGTCTTGACCACGCGGCAAATCTTGATTGATCTCAAAAAAATCTAGACCATTTTATAAATCAGTTAATCTTGTCGTATGAGTACTCCTTCGCACACTAATCGTTCGACACTTGAGTTGGGTGTCAATATTGATCACGTGGCTACCTTACGAAATGCCCGTGGTACCCCATATCCTGATCCCATTCGCGCTGCGCTCGAAGCCGAGAAAGCAGGGGCTGATTTAATTACCTTGCATTTACGTGAAGATCGACGGCATATTAAAGACGCTGATTTAATAGCCTTACGACCCTTAATTACCACCCGCATGAATTTAGAGTGTGCAGTTACGCCTGAAATGCTTGCGATTGCTTGTCAAGTAAAGCCACATGATGTTTGTTTGGTTCCCGAACGACGCAGCGAATTAACGACCGAAGGTGGGTTAGATGTCGTTGGACATAGAGCGGAAGTGCAAGCAGCAGTTCAACAATTACAAGCAGCAGGAATTCGGGTTTCTTTATTTATTGACCCAACTTCCTCACAAATAGAAGCAGCCCAAGAAGTTGGCGCTACTGTAGTCGAATTACATACGGGCCGCTATGCGGACACTGAAGGCGCTGTGCAAGTAGCGGAGTTACAACGATTGGTTGCAGGGGCTCGATTAGCTAAAAGTTTAGGCTTGCGGGTTAATGCAGGCCATGGCTTACATGAAGGTAATGTAGCGCCAATCGCTGAAATTAGTGAATTTTCTGAGCTCAATATTGGTCACGCCATTGTGGCAGAGGCTATCTTTAAAGGCTGGCAACCAGCTATTGCGGCGATGAAAAAAATCATGCTCAAGGCACGCAGTGGAGCTGACAAAACATGATTATTGGAATCGGTACTGATATTTTGCAGTTACCTCGCTTGGTTGCCGCATATGAGCGGACGCAGGGCCGTTTAGCGAAGCGTATTTTGGGTGCACAAGAGTTGATCGTATTTGGTCAGCGCTTGGCACGTAATCAGCGCCGTGGCATGGCCTATCTGGCGACCCGTTTTGCCGCCAAAGAGGCATTTTCAAAAGCCATCGGCCTGGGTATGCATACACCGATGACCTGGCGTTCAGTGGAAACATTGAATGAAGCGAGCGGTAAGCCGATACTTCATTACACCGGTTTGCTAGCGCATTGGATGGCAGAGCGTAAATGGCAAGCACAAGTTACCGTTAGTGATGAACAAGATATGGTGATTGCCTTTGTGATTGTGAGTACCCAAGAATGAAAAAATCAACCCGAGCAATTTCCCCAGGACCCATTACCTTAGATGTTCTTGGTCTGAGTTTGACGGCTGCAGATCGCGAGCGGATTTTGCACCCCTTAACGGGAGGGGTGATTTTATTTGCTCGAAACTTTAGCGATCGTGAGCAGCTACTTAAGTTGACTACGAGTATTAAGGCTTTACGCCCTGATATATTAATCTCGATTGATCACGAGGGCGGTCGAGTACAGCGCTGCAAAAAAGATGGCTTTACACCTTTACCAGCAATGGGTCGATTAGGCGAGCTGTGGTTGACTAATCGTAAAAAAGCAAGAGCGACCAGCTATCCAGCCAGCGAAGCCATTGTAGCTATGCAAGCTGCCACCGCTTGCGGTTATGTTTTGGCTGCTGAGTTACGTGCTTGTGGCGTTGATTTTAGTTTTACCCCGGTGCTCGATCTCGATTTTCAGCGCAGTGGCGTCATTGGCGATCGGTCTTTTTCGCGTGACCCCCAAATTGTCTTTGCCTTAGCTAAAAGTTTGAATGCAGGACTGCAAATGGCGGGTATGGCTAATTGCGGGAAGCATTTTCCGGGGCATGGTTGGGCAAAAGCCGATTCCCATGTCGCCATACCAGTAGATGAGAGGCCCTTAAAAAAAATCCTCAATGATGATGTCAAGCCTTATGAATGGTTACATTTAAGTTTAGCGGCTGTCATGCCTGCACATGTAATTTATCCTCAGGTAGATCAACACCCCGCAGGATTTTCAGTAATTTGGTTGCAGACTATTTTGCGCCAGCAGCTCGCATTTCAGGGCGTTATTTTTAGCGATGATTTAGCCATGGAAGGCGCTAGTGTGGCTGGTGATGTAGTCAAAGCTGCGCAATTGGCCTTGCGAGCAGGCTGCGATGCAGTGCTCATTTGCAATCGTCCCGACTTAGCTGATCGCTTGCTGGCAGAGTTACAAGTGACGAGTGCAAAATTGCTATCTTCCAGACAGCGATTGATGCAGTTGATGCCAAAATTTTCCGGCTTTAATTGGGATGAATTGCAGCAGCAGGCAGAATATATCCAGGCGAAAAAGTTACTGAGCCAGCTGCGGCTAATTTAAACGCATTCAGTTTTTAAAAGCAATGCTGATTGATCTGGCGTTTAATTAGCGCGACTACGATATTCGCCTGTACGGGTATCAATTTCTATTTTGTCGCCCGTATTACAGAATAGCGGCACTTGTAATTCATGGCCGGTAGCTAATTTGGCGTTTTTAAGAACTTTGCCCGAACTAGTGTCACCTTTAACTGCTGGTTCGGTATAGATGATTTCGCGAACCAAGGAGTTTGGCATTGCTACCGAAAGTGCTTTACCTTCGTAGAAAACAACTTCACAGGGCATTCCTTCTTCCAGGTAATGCAAGGCATCACCCATAAATTCTGACTCAACTTCATATTGGTTGTATTCGGCATCCATAAATACATACATGGGATCGGCGAAATAGGAATAGGTGCAATCTTTCTTATCTAAGATCACCACATCGAATTTGTCATCAGCTTTATAAACGCCTTCATTCGGCGTGCCTGTTAACAAATTTTTTAATTTCATTTTCACAACTGAAGAGTTGCGTCCTGAGCGACTGTATTCGGCTTTCACCACTACCATGGCATCGGTGCCGACCATAACTACGTTACCAACGCGGAGTTCTTGAGCTGTTTTCATCTTGGGTGTTCCTAATGATCCTAATTACAAATTGAGATTGGTTGAAGCAAAAGCCCACCATTTTACCCATTTGGCGCCGTTTACTCTACAAAGTGCAATAAACGGGCCGCCAAACCGCCATCAGCTTGCTCTTTTAGTAACTTTGTACGCCATAATTTGGCGTGTGCTTCCCAAGCGGGTAATTGCAGCCACCAGACTCTAGGAGATACCCATTTAGAGGCTTGCCAGCAAGCTGAAATCAGTGCCGGTGAGGCATTTTCTAAATAGAGATCGAGAAATGCTTTTATTTTGACTTCATGCGCTAAGTCGTCTTGCGGATAGATGTTCCAGAAAAACGGTTTAGCGGCGAGTTGCGCACGTACAAATGAATCTTCGCCCCGAACGATATTGAAATCACATTGACTTAATAGCCAGTCATAGTCATCTTGCGGAATAAAAGGTAAGTAATGTAGACGAATCGACTCAGGTAATAGTAGCGAATGATTTAAGTAGGAGGCATGGTCAAAGGCGAGTAAAACATCGTATTCACTATCCAGCGTAGCCAGTTCCATAAGCCATTCTTGCAAGGGTGCTGAAGGGTAGCAAAAAATACTGATGCGTTTCGCTGCCGGACGTAATTGCTGCCAAAGGGCTAAAAGACTGGGAGGGGGCTCGGCTGAAGCAGGGAGTGGGAAAACAGGATCAAGGAGTAGACCACCGGTATTTGCTTGAAAGCCTGGAAAGAAGAAATATTTTGCTAAACCATTTCCTTGAGGAGAGGCTTTCGCATGGTAGTCACCAACCCAGGCTTCAGCGCTGAGGTATTCCAAATTAATTAAGATTGCTTGGGGATTGGTAATAATCAGGTTCGTCAGATAGGATTGGGGTAGGTCGCAGCCAAATGCTTCAATCACCACATCTGGGCTCATTTGAGCAGAGGTGTTATTAAGGATTTGCTGATGACTTGCCTCCCATGCATGAATTGAGAGCCCCATCATCGGCAGTTGACCTGAAACGAGTAAATTAAGGGTTGGTAGATCATTACAAAAAAGACGTACCGCTTGCTTGTGGCGAATTGCTAAACTGCGGGCAAGACGCCAGCAAACCCCAGCATCTCCAAAGTTATCAACAATTTGACAGAAAATATCCCAACGCATGAGTGATTCGCTTTTCGAAATCCTACAAAAAGATGTTAAACAGCTCCCTGGTTTACCGGGGGTCTATCGCTTTTTTGACGCGGCAGGACATATTTTGTATGTCGGGAAAGCCCGCGATCTGAAGAAACGGGTCTCCAGTTATTTTCAGCGCACTCAATTATCGCCGCGGATTGAACGCATGGTGGGGAAAATTGCCCGCTATGAAACCACCGTCACGCGAACGGAGTCTGAAGCGTTAATATTAGAGAATAATTTAATTAAGGAATTGGCTCCACCATTTAATATTTTATTTCGGGATGATAAGTCTTACCCCTATCTCATGTTGAGTGGTAGTACCTTTCCTCGCTTAGCTTCTTATCGCGGCAAGGTTGACCGACGTAATCGGTATTTTGGCCCTTTTCCCAATGCTTGGGCAGTACGCAATAGCATCCAAATTTTACAAAAAGTATTTCGTTTAAGAACTTGCGAGGATTCGGTTTTTAAGAATCGTACTCGGCCTTGTTTACTTCATCAAATTCATCGTTGTAGCGCACCCTGTGTAGGCCGCTTGAGTGCTGAACAATATGGTCAAGATGTGACCCAAGCAATGCGCTTTTTAGAAGGGGATCATAGTCAGGTTTTGGCAGAGTTGGAAAAAGAAATGGAAGCTCATAGCTCTGCCATGGAATTTGAAATGGCGGCAGTATTGCGGGATCGAATTGCCGATTTATCTAGCGTACTACAACAGCAATCGATGGATACGGTTGCCGATGGCGAAGGTGATGTGGATATTTTGGCAGTTGCCGAACTAGAAGGTATGGTGTGCGTTAATTTAGCGATGGTGCGCGGTGGCAGACATTTGGGCGACCGGGCTTATTTTCCGAAGACCTTGCGCTCGGTGGCTGGTGAATCACCGGATCCAGCAGAAATTTTAGAAGCGTTTATGCAGCAACATTATTTACAAGGCGATGAAGAGCTAGCGAGCAATTTAATTCCGCCAACGATTATTTTGAGTCATTTGACTCAAGTGGCAGGCGATGCAGAACTAGTCATTCATTTGCCTGAGATGTTGCAAGCGAGAGCGGGTCGTAAAATTCAATTTCTCCATCAGCCCCATGGCCAAAGACGTCATTGGTTAGCGATGGCTGAGGGTAATGCAAAAATTGCCATCGCCAAGCGCTTAGTTGAAGCGGGTGGGCAGCTCGCAAAAGCGCGCGCCTTAGCTGATGTTTTGGCCTTGGAAGTCGATAATTTAGAACAGTTACGGATCGAGTGTTTTGATATTAGTCATACGGCAGGGGAGGCAACTCAAGCTGCTTGTGTGGTGTATGCAAAAAATGCTATGCAAGCTAGCGAATATCGGCGCTTTAATATAAAAGACATTACCCCGGGGGATGATTACGCCGCCATGCGCCAGGTGTTGCAACGTCGCTACGCTAATTTTCAAGAAATTCCACCCGACCGTATGCCGCAGGTGATTTTGATTGACGGCGGCAAAGGACAGGTTGAAATGGCTCGCCAAGTACTGGTCGACTTTGGTATGGATATTAGTTTGATTGTTGGCATAGCTAAGGGAGAGAATCGCCAAGTCGGTTTAGAAACCTTAATTTTTGCCGACGATCGAGCTGCTATTGCTTTAGGAGTCGATAGCGCAGCGCTAATGTTGCTTGCACAAATTCGCGATGAGGCTCACCGCTTTGCAATCACGGGAATGCGGGCCAAGCGCGCTAAAGCCCGCACCGTTTCGCGACTTGAGGAAATAGAAGGCATTGGCGCTAAGCGGCGGCAAAAATTATTGGCCCGTTTTGGGGGTTTGCGCGGTGTGGCGAACGCCAGCATCGAAGAGCTGCTTGGGGTAGAGGGTATCTCAGCGGTTTTGGCCGAACAAATTTACCGTCAGCTTCATTAACACGAAGGTATTTCTAACTGCCGACGAGGTTTAGTTTATGCTTGCAGGATGCCTTTTAATTTGCCGATTGCGTTAACTTGGTTGCGGGTAGGCGCAATTCCAATCATCGTTGGAATTTTCTATCTACCCAATAGTTGGCTCACCCCTTTTGAAAAAAATTTACTCGGCACGATTCTCTTTGTTTTTGCGGCATTAACCGATTGGTTGGATGGTTTTTTAGCCCGTCGTTGGGGTCAAGAATCGGCTTTTGGTGGCTTTCTAGATCCGGTAGCAGATAAATTAATTGTGGCCGCTGCACTGTTGGTTTTATTAAACATGGATCGTGTACAAGTATGGGTCGCGCTGGTGATTATTGGGCGCGAAATTACGATCTCAGCTTTACGCGAATGGATGGCACAAGTGGGGGCTTCACGGAGCGTGGCGGTCCATTTCGTTGGGAAGTTAAAAACAGGCGCGCAACTTGTGGCAATTCCCTTTTTGCTGCTCAACGACACCCTGTTTGGCTGGCTTGATTGTGCGCGGGTAGGTACATGGTTAATTTGGGTCGCAGCCCTATTAACGCTATGGTCGATGTTTTATTATTTACAAAAAGCCTTTCCCCAATTAGTTGATAAGCAGTAAAGAGGCAGGCTAAGGGATTATTTGCTAAACTAACGCCCTATTACGCGGGAATAGCTCAGTTGGTAGAGCGCAACCTTGCCAAGGTTGAGGTCGCGAGTTCGAGCCTCGTTTCCCGCTCCAAGTTCGATGGGAAGCCCTAAAAAGCTTCCCATTTTCGATTCGAGAATTTGGTGCGTTGGCCGAGTGGTTAGGCCGGAGCCTGCAAAGCTTCTTACGGGGGTTCGATTCCCTCACGCACCTCCAGTCTTTACCTATTGCACAATAGCCGCGCTTACATACAGGCGCTTGACGAAATACGAATGCCCCCTAAAATAGGGTTAGCCCTTTTTCTATTTCAATGAAAGTCATGGTGATGCGCAAGATCCTGTTGAGTTGTTTGTTCCCCTGCTTTTTAATAGCCTGCGCAAGTTCGGGTTCGGGTGACATGGCCACTGGTACCCCTGACGAAATCAATCAAACCCAAGCGGAATTATTAGGCGGCTTACCATTGCCCGTTGGCGCTCGTATTATTGGTGCTGAATCGCTGATTATTGGTAGAGGCGATGGTTGGGTGGGGCGCGTAGTTTTAAGTGGTCTGCAAACCCCAACCGATATTTATGCATTCTTTCAGTCTGAATTTCCTAAAGCAGGCTGGACTACCGTCAGTGCGGTAAAAGCGAAATGGAGTATTTTGGTTTTTACTAAGGGAGATCGTACGGTGATGGTGGAAGTTGCTGATGGCTCAATGGTGGGACCAAAATCACAGATCATCCTCACTTCATCGCCAAAAAATGCGAATGTCGTTTCGCCGACCAAGAAGTAAAACTAACTTCGACTAACTTCGGCTTATAAACCTTGCGAGCGAATTAGGCCAACTGCTTGACCTTCGACGGCAAAGTTAGGCTGGCGTGCATCGACCAAGATGTTTTTAAAGTCTGGATTCTCTGCTTGTAATTCAATCACGAAACCTTGCGCAGTCTTTTTTTGATGCCAACGTTTAACAGTAACCTCATCATCTAGCCGAGCTACGACAATATCGCCGTTGCGTACTTCGCTGGTTTTTTTCACGGCCAAATAATCACCATCAAAAATACCTGCATCGCGCATGCTCATACCTTTTACTTTTAATAAATAATCGGCACCTTTACTAAATAAGCCCGGGTCAATGGGCACATGTTTTTCAATATGCTCTATTGCCATGATGGGTGAGCCTGCAGCTACTCGCCCAATGAGTGGTAGCGTTAATTGCTGTAAAGCGCCTGAGGGCAGGGCCATTTGGTAAGCATTCTGAGCGCGACTTTGAGTATGTTTGGGGGGGATGCGAATGCCGCGCGAGGTACCAGGGCTTAGCTCAACATAACCCTTGCGAGCCAGGGCACGGAGGTGCTCTTCAGCGGCATTAGCCGAGGCAAAGCCCAGTCGGGTAGCGATTTCAGCGCGGGTGGGCGGTAAACCACTCTCCTCGATAGACTGGGAGATGAGGGCCAAAATTTCACCCTGGCGGGGGGTCAATTTGGGTAAATCGATGAATTCGACTGTATTTATGTCCATACTGATATTGTATACAGTAGTTTTGATAGATCAAGAACTTTTGTGAGTTAAAGGCGCTTAAAACGACAGAAATTCAGCCCAACCCCTCATTTGCAGCCCTAAACCCATGCTAAAGCGGATTTTTGAGGCTGGACAGTGCCGAATTTGAGCGTGAAGTAGGGTTTTTTGCTAGAATAGCGCTCTTATCTGCAGTTTGATAAGTACTCTTAGCAGTTTTTAACTGCGGTTTTACCTACAATTTGTTTCCACCCTTGTCATACTGGCTGCCGACTTCAATACCATCTGAAGTTAGCAAGACGCCCAGATGACTTTATCCAGAAGGAGTGTTAGATGCGTCATTATGAAATAGTCTTTATCGTCCATCCGGACCAAAGCGAGCAAGTGCCCGCGATGATTGAACGTTATAAAGCTGTGTTAGCTGCAGCAGGCGGAAAAGTTCATCGCATCGAAGATTGGGGCCGTCGCCAGATGGCTTACATGATCGACAAGCTTGCCAAAGCCCATTACGTTTGTATGAATATTGAGTGCGACCAGAAAACGTTGGAAGAGCTTGAGCATGCATTCAAATTTAACGATGCTGTTTTGCGTCACCTCATCATCAAAGCGACCAAGGCTGAAGTAGAGCCTTCGATCATGATGAAAGAAGTGCAACGTGAAGACGCGCGTAAGCAAGCTCAAACCGACGCACCCGTTGCGGCGGAATTAGATCATTAATTTAAGCGAAATGCGGAGGCGATAGAGCGTAAGCAAGTTGCGGAACGGCGTTGAATCACTTCACCCTAACTGCTTCCTTGGTATCCAAAGACGCGATTCGATTTACACCAGCAGGTCTACCCGTCATGCATTGCCAACTTCACTATGTTGGCGAGGTCAGCGAAGTAGATATGCCTAGGCAAATTCAGATGAGCGTTGAGGCAATTGCAATTGGTCCAATACAACGGACTTTAGAGCAAATGAATTTAGGAAGCATGGCGGTATTTGAAGGATTTTTAGCCCCCAAAACCCTGCGTAATCAGCGTCTTGTATTTCATATTACCCATATTCAATTGAAAGATTAAAGAGGAAATCATTATGGCGTTTGGAAAGAAACCCGATTTCAAAAAGAAGCCCGCACAGAACCCATTGTTCAAGCGGAAACGGTATTGCCGCTTTACTGTTGGCGGCGTGGAGCAGATCGATTACAAAGATATCGACACCCTCAAAGATTTTATTGGCGAGAATGCAAAAATTACTCCTGCGCGTTTAACTGGCACGAAAGCAAAATTTCAGCGTCAATTAGATACTGCGATTAAGCGCGCCCGTTTCCTGGCTTTGTTGCCATATTCAGATCAACACAAGAAATAATTGGGAGCCCTTAATGCAAATCATTCTCTTAGAAAAAGTCACTAATTTGGGCAACCTTGGTGATGTCGTGCGAGTTAAAGATGGCTATGCACGTAATTTCCTTATTCCGCAACGTAAAGCGCGTCGTGCGACTGAGTCAGCGATTGCCGATTTTGCTACGCGTCGTGCCGAGCTTGAGAAGTTAGCCGCTGAAAAGCTAGCTGCTGCGCAAATCGTTGGTCAAAAACTCGACGGCCTCGTTCTGGAAATCAATCAAAAGGCTGGAGTCGATGGTCGCTTGTTTGGTTCGGTAACGAATCACGATATTGCTGATGGCTTAAAAGCCAAAGGTTTTGAGATTGAAAAATCGTTTGTGCGTATGCCAACTGGACCATTGAAAATTGTGGGTGACCATCCTGTAGCAGTGGCTGTTCATACCGATGTGATTTCAAACATCGTGATTCGTGTGATTGGCGAACAGGCTTAATATAGCCTTATGGCTGAATCTCGTTCCCGTTCCATTACGCTTAATCCTAGTATGGCGGGTTCAGGAGATGCAGTACTGCAAGCGTTAAAAGTACCCCCCCATTCGGTAGAGGCAGAACAGTCGCTACTGGGGGGCTTACTCTTAGATAATTCAGCTTGGGATCGACTGGGTGGCATCCTCACCGAAGTCGATTTTTATCGCCCAGAACATGCCTTAATTTTTCGTGTTGTCCAAAACTTAATTGGCGACAACCACCCTGCTGACGTCATTACTGTTCATGAAGCAATTAAGTCAGAGCAGGGGGGTGAATTAGTCGGCATCGACTACCTGAATTCACTAGCGCAAAATACCCCTAGCGCTGCGAATATTAAAGGCTATGCCGAAATTGTGCGCGATCGTAGTATTTTGCGCCGACTGATTGCCGTTTCTGACAGCATTGTGAATTCTGCCTTTGTTCCCGAAGGGCGTTCAGTGCGAACTTTATTAGATGAGGCTGAATCACGCATCCTGCAAATTGGTGAAGAAGGTAGCCGTAAAGGTGATTACCTAGAAATTGAGCCCCTCTTGCAAGAAGTGGTGTCTCGAATCGATGAACTATATAACCGGCAAGGTGGCAGCGATATTACGGGGATTGCTACTGGATTTATTGATCTAGATAAGCAAACAAGTGGTTTGCAAAAGGGTGACTTAGTCATTGTTGCCGGTAGACCATCGATGGGTAAAACTGCGTTAGCCCTAAATATTGCTGAAAATGTCGCTTTGGTAGAAGGTTTGCCAGTGGTTGTGTTCTCGATGGAAATGTCGGGTACGCAATTAGCTTCACGTCTTTTGGGCTCAGTAGGACGCGTAGATCAATCGCGTATGCGCACCGGGAAATTACAAGATGACGAGTGGCCACGCGTTACTGATGCGATTGCTCGTTTAAGTAATACGCAGATTTTAATTGACGAATCTGGTGCTTTATCAAGTCTTGAGTTGCGCGCTAGAGCGCGCCGGATTGCCCGTAATTTTGGTGGTACGCTCGGATTAGTCATCGTGGATTATTTACAATTAATGAGCGGAAGTGGAGGGTCTAGTTCTGAAAATCGCGCTACTGAGATTTCAGAAATTTCCCGCTCCTTAAAGTCGCTCGCAAAAGAATTGCAATGCCCTGTGTTGGCATTGTCACAATTGAATCGCGGCTTAGAACAACGCCCCAATAAACGTCCAATCATGTCTGACTTACGTGAGTCGGGCGCGATTGAGCAAGATGCCGACCTTATTATGTTTATTTATCGCGATGAGGTTTATCACCCTGACACCACGACTGATAAAGGCGTAGCGGAAATCATTATTGGCAAGCAACGGAATGGACCGATTGGGACTATCCGTTTAAGCTGGCAAGGACCCTATACGAAATTTGATAATCTGGCATTAGGGGCATCCGGCTTTTCATCTAGCAGCAGCCCCAATGGTTCAAGTGGCGGCTTTACTGGGTACGAACCCTTTTAATTACCAAGCTTAGTTGTTGGGTACGATGCGCCGAGCTTCAGTAAAGCGTGCGGCCCAATAAGGGGTATCAATGCGGTCTAAGCGAACTGTGCCTCCAGCGCTAGGCGCATGGACAAAGCGACCCTGACCCACATAAATACCAGCATGCGAATACTTTTCCCCCGTGGTATTAAAAAAGATGAGATCGCCTGGCGCTGGTGCTTGTTGACCAATGCCACTCCCTTTTTTACTCATTTCTTCAATCGTGCGCGGCAGCCGTATCGAAACCGCTTTGTTATAAACATAAACAATTAAGCCGCTGCAGTCGAAGCCACCATTTGGAGTATTGCCTCCAAAGCGATAGGGCACGTCGACTAAGCCAACCGCTGCAATCGAAACATCCTCCGCGCCTACACTGGTATCTTCCTTAAACTGACTAACCCGTGCTGAAGAAAATGACGCTGGTTGATTGGAGCGTCCCCCAAACATGCCGCAGGCCGTTAGACCAAAAACAGCAATACTAATCAGTAGGCGTAAGCGATAGTTATAAGGCTTCTGCAGCATGATCGGCAAGGCGCGAGCGCTCACCACGAGCTAAAGTCACATGACCGCTATGACGCCAACCTTTGAAGCGGTCAACAACATAGGTCAGGCCAGATGAACCTTCGGTTAAATAGGGCGTATCGATTTGCGCAATGTTGCCTAAGCAAATAATTTTTGTCCCAGGACCAGCTCGTGTTACCAAGGTTTTCATTTGCTTGGGCGTCAAGTTTTGCGCCTCATCAATAATGACAAACTTACTTACAAAGGTACGACCCCGCATGAAGTTCATACTTTTTACTTTAATGCGCGAACGAATCAGTTCTTGGGTGGCGGCGCGACCCCATTCACCTGAATTATCTTCATTACGGTGGAGTACTTCCAGATTATCATCAAAGGCACCCATCCAAGGCTGCATTTTTTCTTCTTCAGTGCCGGGCAGAAAACCGATATCTTCACCCACTGGTACGGTGGCGCGGGTAATGATAATTTCGTTATACCGCTTACTATCTAGCACTTGTTCAAGGCCGGCTGCTAAGGCGAGAAGGGTTTTTCCTGTACCCGCCTGGCCGAGTAGGGTAACAAAATCAACATCGGGATTCATCAGCAAGTTCATGGCAAAGTTTTGTTCACGATTACGCGCGGTGACACTCCAAACATTATTTTTTTGATGGGAGAAATCGCGCAGCGTTTGTAAGAGCGCAGTCTTGCCATTAATTTCTCTTACTTGGGCATAAAAGGGCGTAGAGCCATCGGGGTTTTCTTGATAGACAAATTGATTAACCAACATGCTAGGAACTAATGGGCCAGTCACCCGATAAAACATTGAGCCAGACTTGACGTCAGACCAGCTTTCCATAGCTTTGCCATGTTTAGGCCAAAAATCAGGCGGCAAATGCATGACACCTGTATACATTAAGTCTCGGTCTTCTAAGACCTGATCATTAAAGTAATCTTCAGCTGGTAAACCTAGAGCGCGTGCCTTAATACGCATATTGATATCTTTCGATACCAAGACCACTTCCTGTTCAGGTTTCGTTTGCTTGAGTTCGCGTACGACCCCCAGAATTAAATTATCTCCTTTACCTTCGGGCAGTCCCTCAGGGAGTACATGGGTAAATAATTGGGTTTGAAAAAACAGCCGGCCTGAAACATCTGAGTGTCCCAGCTTATTCAGCGGGATTCCCTCCTCAAGGGTGCCAGTTGTACCCGCGATGAGTTGATCAAGCGAACGACTGACCATACGGGCATTACGCGCGACTTCGCTCATGCCCTTTTTATGATTATCGAGCTCTTCTAAAGTCGTCATTGGTAAATATAAATCGTGTTCATCAAAACGGAAGAGTGATGCTGGGTCATGCATTAATACATTGGTATCAAGCACAAACAAAGTCGGTGGCCCACTACGAATAATACGTTTTGAATTTTTATTTTCGGCTTGCTTCAGCCGATGATCGCCTTTAATTTTTTCAAGTGCTAATTCCGCGGCGGATAAATCGACTTGGGCACTATTAGCCCATTCAGCTGAAGCTGGTGTTTCAAGATCAACTTTGGTATCTAAGAGGGTATCAACAGTATTGCGGACGATGGGGACAGGCCTTTGTTTTAAATCTGGGGTTTCCTTACGGTTCAATTTGACTTGATCGGCAATTTGAGTCGGTAGTGGGGGCAAAGGCATGCAAGGCTCCTAAAAGAAAAAACCGCCTAGCAAAGCGCGTTGGCGGTCGAGGGTAAAACGAAAATAGGGGGCAAAAATCCGGGGGAGCTTGAGCAGACTTAGCAGAGTTTCGCCAAGTTGCATGATCAAGCCATACCATCGTTTCCGGTGCATATGCCTTTACTTTACCTTAAATTAACTGCAATGCAAGGGCTAAATTACCGATTTTATTGAATGGCCTGTGCGGTCTGTAATACTTCGGCTGCATGGCCCGGGACCTTAAGACCACGCCATTCCTTGCAAAGTTTGCCGGTTGAATCAAATAAAAAGGTACTGCGTTCTACGCCTCGTACTTGTTTGCCATACATATTTTTCATTTTCATCACCCCAAAGAGCGCACAGAGCTTTTCTTCGGTATCGGCCACTAATTCGAAAGGTAAATCCAGTTTTTGACGAAAATTTTCGTGTGACTTCAGGTTATCGCGTGAGACCCCAACTACCAAGGTATTGGCTTGCGTAAATGCATCAATGGCGTCACGAAATTCGCCTGCTTCAACTGTGCATCCAGGGGTTGAATCTTTGGGGTAAAAATATAAAACCAGTTTACGACCGGCATACGCCGCAGGCGAAAATGTGAGTTGCGAGGTTGCGGGGATAGCGCAATTCGGTAAACGTTGGCCAATAGCAATGCTCATATTAATCCTTTAAGGTTAAAAAATATTTCAAAACGGGTTAGGGGAAGACCATTAATTCACCACTGCGATTTGGCACTGTGCCCCAATTTAACGGACAAGTCGCTATTTTATCGAGTTGCTGAGTAGCGGCCCAGGATTGATGAAGTTCGCCCAATGTTACTAATTGATGACCTTGCATGAGCCAGCCCTCAATTAATTCTACAAAAGCAGGCAAGAGTTTTTGTCCTTCTAGTTCTGCATGCAGGGTAAAGACTTGATCATTGGGGTTGCTTTGGGTGAGGCTTAATAGGTGTCGTACAGCAGCAAAGGCATCCATGCCATTGACACCAATCAGTTCATCTAAGGTGGGTAAGGTTGTAGGGTATTGAACGCACTGACTGCGACGCGGTTTTTCACCAACCTTTGCTGGCGGGAAAGTAATTCGATAGGGGACTAAATTCAGTGGTGCACGGCCGTCGGAGGCATACTTTAAACCCCAGGCATCCAGCTGCTGAAGTGCCACTTCATTCATTTGCCAACCAGCCGCACCAGCAGTGCTGGGTGGGCGACGAAAGATATCTTCAAAGCGGTTCCAGGCACGCTGCATTTGTTGCTGCGTCCATGATGTATTACGTGTACGTACGCCATCATGCCAAGCGACATGATCCCACGCGTGAATGCCAGTTTCATGACCAGCGCGATGAATTGCCTGCATTTCCCCGCGCGCTAATTTACCAATATCAGGCCCCGGCAATAAAACGCCATAAAGTAAGGTGCGCAGACCATAATGTTCAAGTACCGATGTGCGCCCTACTTTTTTTAAGAAGCCAGGTCGAAATACCCGTTTAAGCGCCCAGCCTGTATGGTCAGGGCCAAGACTAAAGAGAAAGGTGGCATGCAACTGCAATTGCTCAAGCACGCGGGCTAAATTGGGTACGCCTTCCTGGGTTCCGCGCAGCGTATCAACATCTACCTTGAGGGCGATTTTTGCCATAGACTAAGCAGCCAACTTAATTATCTTGATCGACTAAGTTACGCGCTTTAGGAACATCGTGGCGATAGGCTTCAAAAATATGTTTCAAGGCATCTTGCATGTTCGTGCTGGGTTGCCAATGTAACTCGCTCATGGTGTTATCAATTGCCGGGACGCGATTTTGGACATCTTGATAGCCTTCACCATAATATGCGCCAGAGGTTGTTTCAAGAATCTTAACTTGTTGCGCCGTTTTTGCATACTCGGGAATACTGCAGGCAATCTCGAGCATCATGCTAGCTAACTCACGCACCGAATGATTATTTTTAGGATTACCAATATTAAATATCTTGCCATTCGCAATGTCATTGGTATTGTGGAGAATTTTCATGAGCGCATCGATGCCATCATCAATATAGGTAAACGCACGCTTTTGCTCACCACCATCCACTAAATTAATCGGTTCGCCACGCACAATGTGGCCTAGAAATTGCGTTACGACGCGCGATGAACCTTCCTTCGGCGTATAAATACTGTCAAGGCCTGGACCAATCCAATTAAATGGGCGGAATAAGGTAAAGCGCAAGCCTTCCATGCCATAACCCCAGATCACCCGATCCATTAATTGTTTAGAACAGGCGTAGATCCAGCGTTGTTTGTGAATTGGGCCATAGACTAAATTTGAAGTAGCTGAGTCAAACTCGGCATCACTGCACATGCCATACACCTCAGAGGTTGAGGGAAAGACCAAATGTTTTTTGTACTTAACCGCTGAACGAACAATGGGTAAATTCGCTTCGAAGTCGAGTTCAAAAACCCGTAGGGGTTGTTGCACATAAGTGGCTGGAGTGGCAATGGCAACTAAGGGCAGGATGACATCGCATTTACGAATGTGATACTCGACCCATTCCCGATTAATAGTGATATCGCCTTCAAAGAAATGCATCCGTGGATTGCTTAACAAATCGCTCAGGCGATCATTTTGCATATCCATGCCATACACTTCCCAATCGGTAGTCGCAAGGATGCGCTTGGAAAGATGGTGGCCAATAAAGCCATTCACCCCAAGAATGAGGATTTTTTTCATGGGTGCTGCCTCGTCTTAAAAATTGAATACAAATGCGTACTAGGCGGGATACCAGTGCAGGATCTCAATGACCTGCTGATCACCGCAAATGCCAAATACCTGATTATCAACCATCTGCACACCGGGCTGACCAAGCTGGAGTTGTGGTGGCGGTAAGGCCAATAAAATCGAGCTTGCCAAGACCATTTGCCGTCCTTGCCAAGTCGTAAAAGCGCCCGGATAGGGGGGTGCAACTGCGCGAATCAGATTATGAATCGATTGTGCGGTTTGTGACCAATCGACTTTGCCATCAGCAGGTTTGCGACCACCAAAGTAGCTGCCTTGCTCGAGGCGATTGGGTAAGCGTTTTAGTTGCCCTCTTAATAATTGCGGCAGGACGATTTCCATCACTTGAACTGCAGCTGCACTAACCCTGGCAAAGACTGCTGTGGCGGTGTCATTTGGGCCGATAGTGACGCGTTCTTGGCCAACAATATCTCCCGCATCCGGTTTCGCTTCCATGACATGCAAGGTGGCGCCAGTTTCAGTTTCGCCGTGCACAATGGCCCAATTAATGGGAGCCCGGCCACGATACTTGGGCAAAAGAGAACCATGCATATTGAGTGCAGCAATGCGGGCACAGGCTAAGAGTGCAGTAGGAATTAGGTAGCGGTAATAAAACGAAAAAATATAGTCTGGCTGCAGCGCTTGCAAGCGCGG
Source organism: Burkholderiaceae bacterium (assembly GCA_037139315.1). Lineage (GTDB taxonomy): Bacteria > Pseudomonadota > Gammaproteobacteria > Burkholderiales > Burkholderiaceae > Polynucleobacter. Next base: position 1,519 of record JBAXGQ010000020.1, on the reverse strand, counting down.
TAAAAGCGCATTTAATTCATTAGCCTGCGGCTGAAGATACGGAATATTTTTTTGTTTACAGAGTTCTACTACACTCGCAAACCAAATATTTTCATTGGGATCATCAGTATGGGTGATGACTAAGTCAACTTGTATCCCTGCGTCGAGAAGCGCTTGCAAGCAATTCACGCCAACATCATGATAGGCAAAAACAACTGCGCGCATAAAAATAACTTACGGTTTTTCGAGTACGGCTTGAACTACATAACGAGGCCGTTGGCGAATTTGTTGATAGATACGCCCAATGTATTCACCTAATAAACCGAGCCCAAATAGCATCACGCCGATGAGGAAAAAGGTCAATGCGAAAAGGGTAAATACCCCCTCTACCTCAGCGCCAATAATAAAGCGTCGAATTAAAAGATAGGCAAATAAACTGCCCGCTGCCAAGGCTAAGAGCATGCCTAGAATGGAAAAAATTTGCAGGGGTACAACCGAAAAGCCCGTCACTAAATCAAAATTAAGGCGAATCAATTGGTAAATACTGTATTTCGACTCACCCGCAAACCGTTCTTCATGTTGCACTGTAATTTCAGTTGGGTTAGTTGCAAAGGTGTACGCTAGGGCAGGAATAAAAGTGTTGCTTTCATTACATTTGCCCACCAGATCAATAATGCGCCTCTGATAACCGCGCAACATGCAGCCTTGATCGGTCATGGTGATATGGGTGATTTTTTCGCGCAAGTGATTCATCAGGCGCGAGGCACCTTTGCGAAATAAAGTATCTTTACGATTGGTGCGAATCGTACCTACGTAGTCATGTCCGGCAATTAATTCGTTGACTAGCGCAGCTATTTCTTCCGGAGGATTTTGTAAATCAGCATCCAAAGTAATGATGTATTCACCGCGGGCGTATTCAAAGCCAGCCATGATCGCCATATGTTGCCCAAAATTATTTTGAAACAACACGACGCGAGTCGTATCTGGCCGTAATTCAAATTGCTGACCTAACATTGCTGCAGAACGATCGCGACTACCATCATTAATAAAAATAATTTCGTACTGTAGTTGACGTTTTTCGGCAAGCGCATCGAGCGCAGGATAGAGGCGGCTAAAGAGGGCTGCTAAGCCTGGCTCTTCATTGAATACCGGCACGATAATACTTAATTGCGGTACATTGCGTGATGAATTTAGTGGCATAGAGACCGTCATAGCGTAATTATGCGCTGGCTTGACGATGTTGCTGTAAAACTAGCAAGAAAGCGCTGCACACGCGCTTAACATCAGCATCGCTCATGGCGGGAAATAAGGGTAAGGTCAAGATTGAGCGGCCGATGACTTCCGCCACTGGAGTCGTTTCTGGAAGGTAGCCTAATTTACGATAGAGCGAGAAATTGGTGATGATAGGATAGTGCACCCCTGTGCCAATGCCAAGTGCTTTTAAGGCGGTCATGATTTGCGACCGTTCTACTTGTAATTGCTGCAAAGGTAATAGCACTTGAAACAAATGCCAATTGCTATCAGTAAAATTTTCAGGGGG
>JBAXGQ010000019.1:0-25559 GCA_037139315.1 Burkholderiaceae bacterium | reverse complement strand
TTAGCCGCGGGTGCAAAAACCCTCAAAATGAAATTTGGCCATCATGGTGCAAACCATCCCGTCAAAGATCTCGAAAGCGGTAAAGTCGCCATTACTTCACAAAATCACGGCTTTGCAGTGGATGCAAAAACCTTACCAGCCAATGTCCGCGTGACCCACGTTTCTTTGTTTGACGGCTCTTTGCAAGGTTTGGCTTGGAACGATAGGCCCGCTTTTTGTTTTCAAGGCCATCCCGAAGCTTCACCCGGACCGCACGATATTGGCTATTTATTTGATCGCTTCATGGATTTAATGCAAGCACCAAAGCAGCAGGAGGTTACCCGTGCCTAAGCGTAGCGATCTGCACAGTATTTTAATTATTGGCGCTGGCCCAATTGTGATTGGTCAGGCGTGCGAGTTTGATTACTCTGGCGCGCAAGCTTGCAAAGCATTGCGTGATGAGGGTTACAAAGTCATTTTGGTGAATAGCAATCCTGCGACCATCATGACTGATCCCGATATGGCCGATGTGACTTACATTGAACCTATTACCTGGGAAGTGGTTGAGCGCATTATTGCGCTTGAAAAGCCCGATGCGATTTTGCCAACGATGGGCGGTCAAACTGCCTTAAATTGCGCACTTGACTTGCATCGCCATGGCGTTTTAGAAAAATATGGTTGCGAATTAATTGGCGCCTCACCAGAAGCGATTGATAAAGCAGAAGATCGGCAGAAGTTTAAAAATGCCATGACGAAAATTGGTCTAGGCTCGGCTAAGTCTGGTATTGCTCATACCATGGAAGAGGCCTTAGCAGTACAACAGCGCCTCCAAACCGAAACGCAAAGCGCTGGCTTTCCCGTAGTCATACGCCCTTCATTTACGATGGGGGGTTCGGGCGGTGGTATTGCTTATAACCGCGAGGAATTTGAAGAAATCTGTAAGCGTGGTCTCGAACTCTCACCCACTAATGAATTATTAATTGAAGAATCATTATTGGGTTGGAAAGAATTTGAGATGGAAGTGGTGCGTGACCGAGCAGATAATTGCATTATTGTCTGCTCGATTGAAAACTTAGATCCGATGGGCATCCACACTGGTGATTCGATTACCGTTGCCCCAGCACAAACGTTAACGGATAAAGAATATCAATTGATGCGTAACGCTTCAATTGCAGTCTTACGAGAAATCGGTGTTGATACCGGTGGCTCGAACGTGCAGTTTTCCATCAACCCAATTGATGGCCGCATGATCGTCATTGAAATGAATCCCCGGGTCTCGCGTTCTTCTGCATTGGCCTCAAAGGCTACCGGCTTTCCGATTGCCAAAATTGCTGCTAAGTTGGCGGTAGGTTATACCTTAGATGAATTACAAAATGATATTACTGGTGGTGCTACGCCAGCTTCATTTGAACCCGCCTTAGATTATGTAGTTACTAAAATTCCCCGTTTTGCTTTCGAGAAATTCCCCCAAGCCGATTCGCGGCTAACGACGCAAATGAAATCAGTTGGCGAGGTCATGGCGATTGGCCGTACTTTCCAAGAATCATTTCAAAAGGCCTTACGTGGTTTAGAGGTTGGAGTCGACGGTCTCGATGAAAAATCGACTGAATTAGAGGAGGTTATTCAAGAAATTGGCGAACCTGGGCCTGAGCGAATTTGGTACGTAGGCGATGCTTTTCGTTTAGGCATGAGCCTTGATGAAATTTATGATGAAACTAAAATTGATCCTTGGTTTTTAGAACAAATTGAAGAACTCATCCAGTTGGAGGCAGACGTAAAGCTGCGCCAGCTCGATACTCTATTGGCGGCTGAGTTACGTTTCTTAAAGCAAAAAGGCTTTTCGGATCGCCGCTTAGCACGGTTGATGAAAGTCGATACTGCCGCAGTACGTAACGCACGCCATCGTTTAAAAGTATTGCCAGTCTATAAGCGCGTCGATACCTGCGCTGCCGAATTTTCTACCAATACGGCTTATTTATATTCCACCTATGAGGCTGAGCATGGTGAATGTGAAGCTAGTCCGAGCCAGCGTGACAAGATCATGGTGCTAGGTGGTGGCCCTAACCGTATTGGCCAAGGCATCGAGTTTGATTATTGTTGCGTGCATGCGGCGCTAGCGTTACGTGAAGATGGCTTTGAAACCATCATGGTGAATTGCAATCCAGAAACCGTGTCAACTGACTACGATACCTCTGATCGTTTGTACTTTGAGCCGCTTACTTTAGAAGACGTATTAGAAATTGTTGCCAAGGAAAAGCCGCTAGGTGTCATTGTGCAATATGGCGGGCAAACGCCCTTGAAATTAGCTTTAGACCTCGAGGCGAATGGTGTACCGATTATTGGTACCTCACCCGATATGATTGATGCGGCCGAAGATCGTGAGCGTTTTCAAAAATTATTACAAACCCTAGGTTTGCTCCAACCACCAAATCGTACCGCGCGCGCAGAGGATGAGGCCTTGAAATTAGCTGAAGAAATTGGCTATCCTTTAGTGGTGAGACCTTCGTATGTCTTAGGTGGTAGAGCAATGGAAATTGTTCACGATGGCCGTGATTTGCAGCGGTATATGCGTGAAGCGATGAAGGTTTCGCATGATTCACCAGTGCTATTAGATCGGTTTTTAAATGATGCGATTGAATGTGATGTTGATTGCATTAGTGATGGGCAGCAGGTGTTTATCGGTGCGGTGATGGAGCATATCGAACAAGCCGGAGTGCATTCGGGTGACTCGGCCTGCTCTTTGCCGCCTTACTCCTTAATACCTTCAACAGTTGCCGAAATAAAACGCCAAACCGCAGCGATGGCTAAAGGCCTCAATGTCATTGGCTTAATGAATGTGCAATTTGCGATTCAGAATGTGGCTGGTAAAGATGTCATTTACGTTCTCGAGGTTAACCCGCGGGCATCGCGAACTGTTCCCTATGTATCAAAAGCGACCGGTTTGCAATTAGCAAAAATTGCAGCGCGTTGTATGGTTGGTCAAACCTTAGCTCAGCAAGGCATTGTGGCCGAGGTTATTCCAACCTATTTCTCTGTTAAAGAGGCCGTCTTTCCCTTTAATAAATTTCCTGGCATTGATCCTATTTTGGGACCAGAAATGCGCTCGACTGGTGAGGTAATGGGAGTGGGGCGGACATTTGGCGAAGCGCTGTTTAAATCGCAATTAGGCGCTGGTATTAAATTACCTAAAAGTGGCACAGTGGTATTGACCGTGAAAGATAGTGATAAGGCAGTAGCGGTTGAAGTGGCGCATATTTTGCATGAATTGGGCTTTCCCATGGTTGCCACCAAAGGGACGGCCGCAGCAATTACAGCTGCAGGTTTACCTGTACGCGTGGTGAATAAAGTGAAAGATGGTCGTCCGCATATTGTTGACATGATCAAAAACGGTGAAATCTCCTTGGTCTTTACTACCGTTGATGAAACCCGTACCGCCATTGCTGATTCCCGCTCGATTCGTACGAGTGCCCAGGCAAATAATGTGACTTACTACACGACGATTAGTGCGGCTAGAGCTGTAATGGAAGGTTTATTGAGCTTTAGTAAAAGTTCGGGCGGCGGTAAAGATGCCTTAGAGGTCTATTCTTTGCAGGATTTACATCGCTCACTGCCATAGCTTAGAATTAGGGTTATGAGCACAATTCCACTTACCAAGCTTGGCGCGCAACTTCTGAAAGAAGAGCTGCAGCGCTTGAAGCACGTCGAGCGTCCAGCGGTGATTAACGCAATTTCTGAAGCACGCGCCCAAGGCGATCTTTCTGAAAATGCCGAGTACGATGCTGCGAAAGAAAAGCAAGGGTTTATTGAGGGACGTATTCAAGATTTGGAAAGTAAATTAGCGGCGGCGCAAATCATTGACCCGGCCTCACTAGATGTAAATGGGCAAGTTGTTTTTGGTGCCACGGTTGATTTAGAGGATTTAGAAAACGGCACGAAGTTTACTTATCAAATTGTCGGTGACGATGAGGCTGATATCGCCGTCAATAAAATTTCTATTAGTTCACCGATTGCCCGGGCTTTAATTAGCAAGGAAGAGGGCGATGTCGTAAAAGTACAAGCACCTGGCGGTAATCGCGAAGTAGAAATTCTTGCTGTGCGTTATATCTAAATAAATTTCAGCTATACCGATGGTCAATTCGGTGACAGATAATTCAAGCTACGCCAGTGCCCAACGCCTCTTTATGGTGCTAGGTAGTTTATGGGTCGGCAGCTTGCTCACTGTGGGTTACTTGGTTGCGCCAACGATCTTTTCTCAGTCATTAGATCGCCAGGCGGCGGGCATGATTGCTGGGTCAATTTTTCGTGTCGAGGCCTATGTCAGCTTAGTGTTCTCGGTGGCGCTTTTGGTTTTTGCCAATTTATTAGTGAATCGCGGCCTCAATCAATTTCGTTTCATCCGCTGGGTATTGCTCGGTATGCTTTCATGCACTTTATGTGCCACCTTTATTTTTATCCCTTGGCTGGAAATGATTCGCGATCAAGCGTTACAGCAAGGGATGCCAGTGATGCTTTCATCATCAGCGACTTTATTTAGTAGGCTACATGGCGTATCGAGTATTTTATTTTTATGTCAAAGTCTTTTGGGTTTAATTTTGGTATGGCGCCTCAGTGGCAAAAAATAATGGGCTGCTGTAAGCCTGCAGAATTAGCCCAATAATTAGCCCAATACTTAGCCCAATAATTTTTTCTTCGTACTACTTTGTCTCACTTTACGGCGTTTGGGATTTGGTGCTGGTGCACTTAATTTGCGCGAGGTGTAGCCTGCCGAAGTCCAGCCAATTTTAGATTCGCGTACCGGCGCTTTCGAGCCTTTGCCAACTGTTTTGGGTGGTGAGCTTACTTTTTTAGCAGCGGTCTTGCGCGTTGCCTTGAGCGCAGTCCGCGGCGCTTGAATTTTTTTCTTGGTCTTTTTAGCCGAGCGTGCAAAGGCTTCATCTTCTGCGGCAGTAGGCTTGGGTCGCCAGACCACGAGCAATTTACCGATATGTTGAACAGGAGCGGCATGCAAAGCATCGCAAAGCTTATCGTACATCTCGGCACGCAATTCACGATCATCGCCTAGCACCCGAATTTTAATTAGCTCATGGCTTTTAAGTGCCAATTGGGCTTCTTTAATGACGCTCGGGCTCAAGCCAGCATTACCAATCATGACAACTGGATTGAGGTCGTGGGCTTTCGCTTTAAGCGCTTTGCGTTGGGCAGGGGTAATGGTCAATTTAGTCATAACTTGCGATGATAGTGCATTCGAAACAGCATGCTTTTGCACTGCCACCAAAAAATCAGCGAAAATAGCCCATCGTGGCAAAAAATAAATTTAATAAAAGCTGGTTACAAGATCATTTAAATGATCCCTATGTAAAGATGGCCCAAAAAGATGGCTATCGGGCACGAGCGGTCTACAAGCTGAAAGAAATTGATGAGCAAGATCACTTAATTAAAGCGGGCATGGTGGTCATCGATTTGGGGAGTGCCCCAGGTAGCTGGTCGCAATACGTGCGCACCCGCTTAGTTGAGCTGGGCAAAAATAATCCCAAAATTGAGTCGGGCAAGCCAGACGGCTGCATCATAGCCATTGACTTGCTGCCCATGGAAGCCATTGCTGATGTTAGTTTTATCGAAGGGGATTTTCGTGAAGACGCGGGCATTGCAGCGGTTACTGCTTTGCTGCCTGGCGGAGAAGGTAGCAAGGTAGACCTGGTCCTGTCAGATATGGCGCCCAATTTATCGGGGGTGGGGGTTGCTGATGCTGCCAGGATGGCGTATTTAGCAGAATTAGCCCTTGATTTTGCCGTGGCACGCTTAAAGCCCGATGGCGCTCTATTGATTAAAAGCTTTCATGGCAGTGGCTACAGCCAAATTGTGGAGGCTTTTAAAAAGGTCTTTAAAACCGTCACCCCCCGCAAGCCTAAGGCCTCGCGGGACAAATCGGCCGAAACCTTTCTGTTGGGACGGCATTTAAAGCCTACGGCTATTCAGCTCGGGTCTTAGGGCTCGATTAACCCTAATAACAACAGTACTTTATTGGATTTATTTGTTCTAAGCCCTTGAATATAGGGAGTAGTAGAATCATATATATAGGGTATTCATGGGGTTTACGGTGTTTATTGGAGTTTTGTAGGTATTTACTCCCGAATTAATTCGGCAAAGGTGTGCATTTGAATAGCAATATGTTCCAGAAAATTGGTGTTTGGCTGATTGTGGGCTTGGTTTTATTCACAGTTTTCAAGCAATTTGATAAACCCCGCTCGCAAGAGCAGGTGACATACTCGCAATTCATGGACGACGCCAAGGGCGGCAAAATTAAACGCGTCGATGTGCAAGGCCGCACGCTTCAGGTCACCCCAAGTGATGGCGTAAAGTATTCCATCATCTCGCCTGGTGATATTTGGATGGTGGGTGATTTAATGAAGTTTGGCGTACAAGTAACCGGTAAAGCAGAAGACGAGCCCAATTTATTGGTGTCGGCTTTGTATTACCTTGGACCCACTTTACTCATTATTGGTTTTTGGTTTTTTATGATGCGCCAAATGCAAGGTGGCGGTAAGGGCGGCGCTTTTTCTTTCGGTAAATCGAAAGCACGTTTGATTGATGAAAATAGCAATACCGTAACTTTTAACGATGTAGCCGGTTGTGATGAGGCTAAAGAAGAAGTTTCTGAATTAGTCGACTTCTTAAAAGATCCACAAAAATTTCAAAAATTGGGCGGGCGAATTCCCCATGGTGTTTTATTGGTGGGCCCTCCTGGCACAGGTAAAACATTATTGGCCCGCGCTATTGCTGGTGAGGCCAAGGTACCGTTCTTTTCGATTTCAGGTTCTGACTTTGTGGAAATGTTTGTTGGCGTAGGCGCATCGCGTGTGCGCGATATGTTTGATAACGCAAAAAAACATTCGCCTTGCATTATCTTTATTGATGAAATTGATGCCGTTGGCCGCCATCGTGGTGCTGGTATGGGCGGCGGTAATGACGAGCGTGAACAAACCCTCAATCAAATGTTAGTTGAAATGGATGGCTTTGAGAGCAATAGCGGTGTGATTGTGGTTGCCGCTACCAATCGCTCCGATGTGCTCGATCGGGCTTTATTACGCCCAGGTCGTTTCGATCGTCAAGTGCACGTTGGCTTGCCTGACATTCGGGGACGTGAACAAATTTTGCAAGTGCATATGCGTAAAGTACCCATTAATCCCGATGTAGATGCGGCGGTGATTGCCCGTGGCACACCCGGCTTTTCTGGTGCCGATTTAGCGAACCTGGTGAATGAGTCGGCTTTATTTGCGGCGCGACGCAATAAACGCTCAGTTGATATGCAAGACTTTGAGGACGCTAAAGACAAAATATATATGGGTCCCGAACGTAAATCGGCGGTCATGCGTGAAGAAGAACGGCGTAATACCGCTTATCACGAATCTGGTCATGCAGTGGTAGCTAAAACCTTGCCTAAAGCTGATCCAGTGCATAAAGTTACGATTATGCCGCGCGGCATGGCATTAGGCGTTACTTGGCAGTTGCCTGAGTTTGATCGTATTAATATGTATAAAGATCGGATGCTCGAAGAGTTGGCTATTTTGTTTGGTGGCCGTGCAGCCGAAGAGGTTTTCTTGCACTCGATGAGTACGGGCGCTTCAAACGATTTTGAGCGCGCGACAAAACTTGCCCGTGACATGGTGACACGTTATGGCATGAGCGATAGCTTGGGCACAATGGTCTATGTCGATACCGAACAAGATAATATGTTTGGTCGTATGAATGTGAAAACCGTTTCTGAAGAGACGCAGCAAAAAGTAGACGCTGAAATACGTACCCTCATCGATACTCAATATGGTGTAGCCAAAGCGATCTTAGAGCAAAATCGTGAAAAAGTTGAGGCCATGGTAGTTGCCTTGTTGGAGTGGGAAACTTTAGATGCTGAGCAGATTAATGACATCATGGAAGGTCGTCCGCCACGTGCTCCTAAGCCACCGCCAATAACGAGTGCTTTTGGAAATTCAGCTGGTGGCGCACCTGGTCCTGCGGCTGATAATGCGCCAGCACCTGCTTAAGAAATAATTCCGTTTTAATGTTCGTGCAAAATCTGCCCACGGCTTGGCGCTGTGGGCGTTTTCTTTTTGACTGGCAAAAACGTATGCGCCCTTTAGTTATGGGGATTCTGAATGCCACACCCGATTCATTTTCAGATGGGGGACGTTTTGCTAATCGCGATGCCGCCTTACGTCAAGCCGAGCATATGATTACCAGTGGCGTTGATATTATTGATATTGGTGGTGAATCAACGCGCCCAGGCGCTGAAGCGGTGGCATTGGAGATAGAACTTGAGCGCGTGTTGCCAATTATTGAGGCTTTGCGCGATTGTGGTACGGCCCTCTCAATTGATACGTATAAACCACAAACGATGATCGAGGCTTTAAAGCTGGGCGTCGATTGTGTTAATGATGTTTGGGCTCTGCGTCAACCGGGGGCATTAGCAGCTGTTCATCAGGCAGGTTGTGGGGTGGTGCTAATGCATATGCAACGCGATCCACAAACCATGCAATTTAATCCTGAATATGTCGATGTTGTTGCAGACGTGAGATTATTTTTAGCAGAACGAGCCAAAGAAGTAGAAGCTTCAGGCGTTAGCGCCGAGCAAATTATTCTTGATCCTGGATTTGGTTTTGGTAAAAACCTTGAGCATAATTTACGTATGCTGCGTGAATTCGGCTCGTTTACCGAGCTAGGATATCCGGTTTTATTGGGTATTTCCCGTAAATCGATGTTGGGCAAAATTAGTGGCAAGGAAGTACACGAGCGCTTGGCTCCGGGTATTGCCGCGACGATTATGGCAGTTGAGCAGGGCGCTGCAGTGGTTCGCACCCACGATGTTCCAGAAACATTTGACGCTCTGCGCCTATGGGAAGCGGCACGGGTTTTATAATTAGCCAATGAAAAAGAAATATTTCGGAACCGATGGTATTCGTGGCGAAGTGGGGCAATTTCCCATCGTCCCTGAGTTTGTTATGCGCTTAGGCTATGCCACTGGTAAAGTACTCAGTCGTGATCTTGCCCCGGGCGAGCGGTGTACTGTCTTAATTGGGAAAGATACGCGGATTTCTGGTTATTTACTTGAGGCTGCTCTTGAAGCAGGCTTTTCTGCGGCTGGTGTCGATGTGAGTTTGTGTGGCCCAATGCCGACCCCTGCCGTTGCTTATCTAACGAATGCCTTACGCCTTTCTGCTGGCATTGTCATTTCAGCTTCGCATAATCTCTATCAAGATAATGGCATTAAGTTTTTCTCTGCACAGGGCGGCAAAATATCAGACGAGTTTGAATTGGCGATTGAAGCGCTATTAGAAGAGCCAATGGGGTGTGTCAGCTCAGAGCATTTAGGTCGGGCATTTAGACTGCGTGATGCGGCTGGCCGTTATATTGAATTTTGTAAATCAACCTTCCCCAATAATTTGAATTTACGCGGTATGAAAATTGTGGTCGACTGTGCTAATGGCGCCGCTTACGATGTCGCACCCAATGTCTTTCATGAATTAGGTGCTGAAGTAATTTCCATTGGGATTGAGCCCAATGGGCGCAATATTAATGATCAGTGTGGCGCCACTGCGCCTGCTGCCTTGATAGCGAAAGTATGCGAGACGAACGCCGATATAGGTATTGCCCTGGATGGAGATGCCGATCGCTTACAAATGGTCGATGCTAGTGGACGTCTCTTTAATGGCGATGAATTACTTTATGTCTTAGCTAAAGATCGGCTCGATCGTGGCATGTCGGTTGGCGGAGTGGTAGGCACACTTATGACCAACTTAGCAGTTGAAAATGCCCTGCGTGCTTTGGGTCTCGATTTTGAGCGCGCGCAAGTTGGCGATCGTTATGTTTTGGAACAGCTGAAACAAAAACAATGGTTATTGGGCGGGGAAGGTTCGGGCCATTTGCTCTGCTTAGATCACCATACTACTGGCGATGGCACGATTGCAGCTTTACAGGTTTTGGCGGCGATGCGGCAAAAGAAACAAAGCTTGGCGCAATTACTTAGTGCGGTAACAATTTTTCCTCAGGTGCTCATTAATATGCGCATTCCAGCCAATTACCACTGGCAAGATGACGCGCAACTCCAGGCGAAAATAACTTCTACCGAGAGTGCCTTAGGCCAGCGCGGGCGGGTGTTAATCCGCCCCTCAGGTACCGAACCGCTTTTACGCATCATGGTGGAGGCTCAAGACGCAGCTTTAGCGCAAAGTAGCGCCGAACAAATTGCGGCTGTAGTACCTAAAGAAGCTTAAAAATTTTTTAAGATAAGTATATAAATAGCTGATTTATATACTTATTTAATAATTAAAACGATTCTGTTTTGATTGTCATAAAAAGGTCATATGGAAGTCTTATGCTGAGTAGGAAGATTCATTTTTATTCGCTCATTTAAGCTCTCCTAAAGGACCCATTAATGAAGTTATTGCTCAAAAAAGCCATCACAGTTGGTGTGGTAGTTACTTCTGCAGCCTTTTCGGCATCTGTTTTCGCCCTCGACATCACCGGTGCTGGCGCAACTTTTCCTTATCCAATTTATGCAAAATGGGCCGAAGCTTATAAAGCAAAAACGGGTAATGGCATGAACTACCAGTCGATTGGTTCAGGTGGTGGCGTTAAGCAAATTAAGGCCAAAACCGTTGACTTTGGCGCAACTGATAATCCCGTTTCTTTCGAGGAGCTTGAAAAAGATGGCATGGTGCAGTTCCCTGCCATTATTGGTGGTGTGGTACCGGTGATAAACGTCGACGGCGTAAAGTCCGGTCAAATTAAGTTGGACGGCCCCACTTTAGCGGATATTTTTCAAGGCAACATTACTAATTGGAACGATAAGCGTATTGCCATCATGAATCCAGGAGTAAAAATTCCTACTGGCGATATCACGGTGATTACACGTGCTGATGGCTCTGGTACTACCGCAATTTTTACGGACTATTTAGCCAAGACTAGTAAGCTTTGGAAAGATGCTGTTGGCTCGGGTACTTCCGTAAAGTGGCCCGCAGCTTCCACCGTTGGTGGTAAGGGTAATGAAGGTGTTGCTGCTAATGTCACCAGAGTAAAAAATTCAATTGGCTATGTTGAATATGCCTATGCGAAGAAAAATAACCTCACGTATATTGCCTTGAAAAATGCAGCAGGGCAATATGTTGAGCCAGATGACGAAACCTTTGCTGCTGCTGCCGCTGGTACCGATTGGGCGAAGATTCCAGGAATGGGCACATTTATTACCAACGCACCTGGCGCAAAATCTTGGCCCATCACTGGCGCATCGTTTATTTTGGTTTACAAAAATCCTGAGAATAAAGTCAATGCAGCCGAAGTTTTGAAGTTCTTTGATTATGCTTTTAAAGATGGCAAGAAAATGGCTACCGAGTTAGAGTATGTGCCTCTGCCAGACGCTACTACAGACTTTATTCGTAAAAATGTCTTTACTAAAGTGCAAGTTAAGTAAAATTACTTAAGTCAGCTTAGCGGCCCCTTTTTTTATGGGGCTGTTTAAGCAGTGGCTTTTATATATGTCAACTTCAGTTATTTCTTCTGGGATGCCCTCTAAGCAAGCAATTAAAATTGCAAAATTACAGCGCATTCAAGATTTTGCTTTTCACCATGTAACGCAGTTTTTTGCAATGATTGTCTTGTTTGCCTTATTAGGCATCATGATTTCCTTGTTTATTAATGCTTGGCCCGCATTAAGTACCTTTGGTCTCGGTTTTTTTATTGATCCCGAGTGGGATATTGGTAAAGATAAGTTTGGCGGCCTAATTGCCATTTACGGAACTCTTGTTACTTCAATAATCGCATTACTTATTGCTGTCCCCCTCAGTTTTGGTATTGCCGTATTCTTAACTGAAATTTGTCCCAGCTATTTACGCCGTCCTTTGGGTACGGCAGTGGAACTATTGGCAGCTGTTCCATCCATTATTTATGGCATGTTTGGCTTGTTTGTATTTGCCCCCATTTTTGCTGATTATATTGAGCCGGCACTTGCTGCAACATTTGGACAAATTCCGCTGATTGGCTTGCTCTTTTCTGGTCCTGCTAATGGTATTGGCATGTTGTGCGCTGGTTTAATTCTAGCAATGATGATTTTGCCCTTTATCGCTTCGGTAATGCGTGATGTATTTGAAATCGTTCCACCAGTAATTAAAGAATCGGCCTATGGTATTGGTTGTACAACTTGGGAAGTTGTTAGTAAGATTGTTTTCCCTTACACAAAGGCAGGTGTCATTGGCGGCATTATGTTGGGGTTAGGGCGCGCACTAGGCGAGACCATGGCTGTTACTTTTGTGATTGGTAATGCCTTGCGCTTATCGCCATCCTTATTTGCGCCAGGTAGCTCAATTGCCTCTACTTTAGCTAACCAATTTGGTGAAGCTGCTCCCGGCTTACATTTTTCATCGCTATTTGCTTTGGGCCTGGCTTTATTCGTGATTACTTTTGTGGTCCTAGCGCTTGCAAAATGGATGCTTGCTAGCATGGAAGCAAAGCAAGGTCTTAAATCATGAATCAAATGAAGCCGATTAACGCATCAATTTTTAATAGCCGAAAGCGTAACAATAAAATAGGCCTTTTTTTATCGATGACCGCGATGACGGTAGGTATGCTTTTTTTATTTTGGATTTTGAGCGTCTTATTTTTAAAAGGTTTTGCAGCAATTAATTGGGAAATATTTACCGCTAGCACACCTGCCCCAGGATCTGAAGGAGGCGGTTTAGCAAATGCAATTGTCGGCAGCATTATGTTGATTGGGTGCTGCACTTTAATTAGTACGCCTATTGGCGTGCTAGCAGGCTTATATTTATCCGAATACGGCAATCGTAGTAAGGTTGCGTCAATTACCCGTTTTGTAACTGATATTATGTTATCAGCACCATCGATCGTTATTGGCTTGTTTGTGTATGCCCTTGTAGTGGCCCAAGTGCGCCATTTTTCAGGTTGGGCCGGTACGATTGCTTTGGCGCTAATTGCAATACCTGTTGTAGTTAGAACAACTGAAAATATGTTGCAGCTTGTACCCGGTAGTTTACGTGAGGCAGCCTATGCACTAGGCACACCCAAGTGGAAGGTTGCTTTTAGTATTACACTCCGAGCAGCAAAAAGTGGAGTTATAACGGGAATTTTATTAGCTCTAGCACGAGTTAGCGGTGAAACTGCCCCTCTGCTATTTACTGCTTTAAATAACCAATTCTTTTCAACTAATATGAACGCACCAATGGCAAATTTACCAGTGGTGATTTTCCAATTTGCCATGAGTCCTTATGATAATTGGGTGAGCCTAGCATGGGGAGGCGCACTATTAATTACGATTGCTGTTCTAGGACTAAATATCTTGGCTCGGGTAGTATTTCGTGAGAAGGTGCAAGGATGAAAAATATGCGAACTGTTTTTAATACTAACGAAACACAGGAAGCACAAGTCCTGACTGATACTTTGCTTGATGATTTAGTCGAGTCTAATCCAAAAATAGCTAAGAATGCTCTTGAAATTAAGGACTTAAATTTTTACTATGGTTCTTATCAAGGTTTGAAAGATATTAATTTAAATATACAAGAACGTAAGGTCACTGCTTTTATTGGGCCCTCAGGTTGCGGTAAATCAACTTTGCTACGCTCAATTAATCGCATGTACGACCTTTACCCCGGACAACGGGCGGAGGGCGAAATTAATTTTTATGGGGAAAATATCCTTAACCCAAAGCAAGATTTAAATTTACTTCGTTCACGTATAGGTATGGTTTTTCAAAAGCCAACGCCCTTTCCGATGTCGATATATGAAAACATTGCCTTTGGTGTCCGCTTATACGAAAGACTCTCTAAGGGGGAAATGGATGAGCGTGTAGAATGGGCGCTTAATAAGGCCGCCTTATGGGGTGAATCGAAAGATAAGTTAAATCAAAGTGGCTTATCGCTTTCTGGCGGACAGCAACAACGGTTGTGCATAGCGCGCGGCGTAGCCGTTAAGCCCTCAGTTTTATTACTTGACGAGCCAACTTCAGCATTAGATCCAATATCAACCGGCAAAATTGAAGAATTAATTAATGAACTTAAGTTAGACTACACCATTGCAATTGTCACCCATAACATGCAGCAGGCGGCTCGTGTCTCTGACTTTACAGCTTATATGTATTTAGGTGAATTAGTTGAATTTGGTAAAACAGATGAAATCTTTGTTAAACCCAAGCGCAAAGAAACAGAAGATTATATTACGGGCCGGTTTGGCTAATTAAGAGGGCATATGCCAGATAAACACCTTTCATCGCAATTTGATTCCGACTTAAATTCGCTCTGTAGTAAGTTACTTGAGATGGGTGGTATGGTTGAGTCACAAATATCTAATGCCATGCACGCTTTTACTGAAATGGATTTAGAGTCCTGTAATCAAGTTATCGAGCGCGAAAAAACAGTGAATGATTTTGAAATCGATGTAGATTTGGCATGCACTGAAATTATCGCTCGTCGCCAACCTACTGCTCGGGATTTAAGGTTAGTAATGGCAGTATCTAAAGCTATTACTAATTTAGAGCGGGCAGGTGACGAGGCTGAAAGTGTTGCCAAACGAACTAAGCGCATTATTGAGGCAGCGAATAATCCCGGTATTAATGTTGCCGAGATTGAGCTTTCTGGGCAGATGGCAATTTCTTTGCTGCGGAGAAGCCTTGATGCTTTTGCTCGCCTAGATGCGATTGCAGCAGCTGACGTTATAAAGGAAGACAAGCTCATCGATGAAGAGTTCCGCTCTTTTGTGCGTAAACTAATTATTTATATGATGGAAGATCCCCGTATTATTACTCCTGCATTAGATATGCTCACCATAGCAAAGGCGATCGAGCGCATTGGAGATCATGCTAAAAATATCGCTGAATTTGTTATTTATATTGTTAAAGGTGCAGATATTCGTCATTTACCTCATGCAGAAATTCTTCGACAGGCATCAGAATAATTTTAATCAATAAGGGGTGTAATTAATGACAACTCAGCGAATCCTTATTGTAGAGGACGAGCCGTCAATTGCTGAACTTATTTCCATAAACTTATCGCATGCTGGTTTTGAGGTAGATCGTGCCTTTCAGGCAGATCAGGCTGCTGTAATGATGAAGGAGACGCTTCCCTGCCTCTTAATTCTAGATTGGATGCTGCCGGGAAAATCTGGAGTTCAGTTTGCTAAAGAGCTTCGCAATTCACCTAAAACAGCCTCGCTACCGATTCTCATGCTAACAGCTAAAGGCGAAGAGCTTGATAAAGTACAGGGCCTTAATGCTGGCGCTGATGATTTTGTTACAAAGCCATTTTCCCCAAAAGAATTAGTAGCGCGTGTGAATGCACTGCTTCGCCGCCAAGCCCCAGCAATAGAGGAGCGCCCCCTAGCTATTGGACCGCTTAAACTCGATCCAGTTGCTCACCGGCTGATGGCGACTTTACCCGATGCAAGTACCAAGGCAATTGCATTAGGGCCAACTGAATACCGCCTACTGCATTTTTTAATGTCAAATCCAGAGCGCGTTCACTCAAGATCGGCTTTGCTGGATCGCGTTTGGGGAAATGAAGTTTATATAGAAGAACGCACAGTTGACGTGCATATTAAGCGCTTGCGGGCTGCATTAGCACCTAATAATTGTGAACATTTAATTGAGACTGTAAGAGGTAGCGGTTATCGGATAACTAAGAATCCAGTTAGCAAGTAATTAAATTTTTTGAAATAACACCACAATCATTTTTTGAACGGCTTAACAAGTCGCGGTAATTATCTTCTAAATGCTGAGTAACCTTTTGCCAAGAATGATCTAGGGTAGTGATTCGTGCTTGTTGACTAATGTTTTTTAAATCAAGCGGATCTCTGATGATAGATTGGCTTTGCGCAATGAATGCTGCAGCATTATTCATTTCAGCCAGTAAACCGTTGCTACCGTTTTGAATAAACTGTTGCGCTGCGGCATAGTCATAGGCAACTACTGCAAGACCACTTGCCATTGCCTCTAAGGTAACATTGCCAAAAGTTTCGCTAACACTTGAAAATAAGAAAATATCGCTACTGGCGTAATATTGGGCAAGACTTTCCCCCGTTTGCATGCCGGCAAATATGCTATTGGGGCAACTTAATTCAAGTGCGCCTCTTTCAGGACCATCCCCAACCCAGATCATTTTCAAACTTGGATCAATTTGTAACATGGCTTTAAAAGCATCCACACTAAGTTGTAAATTTTTTTCTGATGCTAAGCGGCCAACATAAAGAACAGCTTTATTTTTGCCTCTAAGCCCCCACCGTTTCCGTAGTATTTCGCACCGTTTTGTAGGATTAAACAAATCTGTATCAATGCCCCGGGCCACTACTTTAAGCCGTTCAAACCCTTGGTTATGTAAATGCTCCCGCATAGCTTTAGTTGGCACCATTGTAAAATTACTTCGATTATGAAAATAGCGCATATATTTTTGAATTGAACTTTTTAGCCAACTAAAGCCATAGTGAGACGAGTAAGCATCAAAATTAGTTCGAAAATCTGAGCACACCGGAATCCCCAATTTTTTTGCTGCTTGCAGTGCTGACCACCCTAAGGGGCCTTCAGTAACCAGATGAACTAGGTCGGGGCGCTTTTTAGCCCATTCCTTTAAAAGCATATTTTTTTCAGGCAGACCAATTTTTAACGCGCTATAACCTGGAATAGGCAACCCAGAAACTAAAATCTCCTGAAAGCGGTCTTTTTGCGTGGCCGTCTCTTGGCGGGCTTGCCGTGGACGAATTAGGGTGATGGCATGGCCCCGCTCATACAAGCCTTTGACAAAGCGCGCTATGGTACTGGCTACGCCGTTTATTTCAGGAGGATATGTTTCGGTAATTATTGCAATCTGAAGAGGCTGGTTTGAAGTCATACCGGAATTATTCACAAGAAATATAACAAATTGATGAAAAAGTGACCTTTTTCTTCTTACTGTCATAAAAGTAACTTTAAATGATAAAAAATGTTACTTTTTTTGATGTCATTTTTTATCGTAAATCTATTTCAATTAGGAGCCAATATTGATCCAATTTTTTGAAACTCTCAAAATCCAGCGCTGGGATGATCATCGTTACTATCACCATAGTCGTATAAATCAATCATTGCATTTAGTAAGCGCCTTAAGCTTTCTAGGCTCCTATGTGCTTCTTTTTAGTGATCCGATTGCAGCTGCATTGCTGGCTTGGTTAGTAGCAATGACAACGCGTCAGAGTGGTCATTTTTTCTTTGAGCCCAAAGGTTATGATGCAGTAAATCAAGCTACACATGAGTATAAGGAAGAAATAAAAGTAGGCTATAACCTTAACCGCAAAATTGTGCTGTTATTAATTTGGGCACTAATTCCAGTCCTTGTCTACATTAACCCGGTGTTTTTACAAAAGTTTATTGCGCTCAATAGCTTTACCAATACTGAGGGCTTTGTGCGGCAAACTGGCTTATTGTGGTTGTGGCTTGGGGCCGGCGGCCTTTTATTTCGAACTGTACATTTATTTTTCTTACAGGGATTTGAGGCTGGGTTAGCGTGGATGACTAAAATTCTCACCGACCCCTTTCATGATGTGAAGCTCTATGCTACTGCCCCAATCTATCTTTTACGCGGTCAGTTAATTGACCCCATGGGACATGTCGAAGCGCATTAATTAAGACTTAGTGATAGGTGGAAATACTTTTTAGTAATACCACCTATTTTTTTCGACTAAAGAGCATTTCTTTTAAAATTTGACGTTTAATGCCTTTATTACTTGCGCCCGGTGCTAGCCACCACCAGCCATCTGCCTGCATTGCTTGGGCAGCGGCAATAAAACGCGTTTGCACTGCTGCGAAATCTGCTGCGGTGTAATTGAGGCTAAAAATAAACCGTCCAGTTCCGATCCAGCTAAGTGCCAGCCCCTGTTCCTTTAAATAGTATTGAAACATCCAGTTGTAGCGGCTAGGCTGGGTATAGTACACCGTCCAAATAGATGACATATTGGCAACCTGGACAGGCAAATTCAGCTCAAGAAGACGTTGATTAAGATCATTTGCCCGTTGATTCCAGATTTGATCAAGATCTTGATAAAGTGCTTGAACTGCAGGTGTAGAGAGTTGTTCTAAAAATACCTGCATCGCACCCATGACGTAAGGGTGCGAATTAAAAGTACCCCTTGCGAAGCATATATCTGCCGGTTTTTTGTCCTGAAAGCGCTTCATTAAATCTGCTCGCCCACAAACAACACCAATAGGTAAGCCACCCCCTAAGGTTTTGCCATACGTAACCATATCTGCTTGAACATTAAAATATTCTTGTGCGCCACCAGGCGCTAAGCGAAAACCGACAAAAACTTCATCAAAAATTAGCACAATTCCTTTTTCAGTGCAGACTTGTCTAAGCTCATGCAGCCAAGCGGCATATGCGGATCGATCGTAGCTTGCTTTGCGGCTGCTATCGAGCAGGGATGAGTCGCCAGGTGCCCCTGCATTGGGATGTAAAGCCTGAAGTGGGTTGATTAAGACACAAGCAATATTTTTACGGGTACGCAATACTCGCAAGCTATCCTGGTCAGCCTCTTTTAAGGTGTATGTTTCGCGCGGGGGGAGGGGATTGCCAATGCCGGGTTGAACATCTTCCCACCAGCCATGATAAGCACCATTAAAACGTACCAAATGACTTCGTTTTGTATGATAGCGAGCCAATCGTACTGCTTGCATGACCGCTTCTGTGCCAGACATATGAAATGAAACTTCGGGTTGCTTCGAAATGGCTTGTAGCCGTTTTACGTTATCAGCCACGATCGGATGATAAAACCCTAATACAGGGCCTAAGTGCTCAACTCGCTTAGCACCTTCGGCAATACATTTTTTATAAAAATCATACCCCAACACATTAACCCCATAGGAGCCAGTTAGATCATAAAAAATGTTACCGTCTAGATCAGTTAGTGTTACTCCAGCAGATGACTGCATGAAGCTACCCGCCTTAAGGTGCTTGCTAACATAGTCATTAAATTGGAAAGGCACTCGATAGCTGGCTGTAAATTGTAAATCTGATATATTTTGTGCTGCTTCACTAGTAAGGGAAATAGATTTTGCGAAACGCTGTTTGAATATCTTTGTAAGGCGCTCAAAACCTGTTCGTCTTAAGGAGCTAATTTCAGCTGGGGCATTATCAACATTAAAAAATGATGTTTGATTAAATGTGTAATATGGAATTAAGCGAGCAACTCGTTTTGCCATCCGCGAGTGTCCGGCCAAAGACGGGTGCTTGGCTTTTGAGAGCTGCAAACGTGAGACGATTTTCTTGATCAATAATAGACCTATACCTGCGCCTACTATACTAAAAGCGATTTGATATTCCATGCTAGCTCCCAATGACTCTATTTGACTCTTTTACTGCATTTTTTTGACATAAATATGTCAATTAAAAAAATTACGCAAAGCATCCTTGGTCAGGAGGATCTCAATTTCTTGTTGACTAATCGACTTCCGCGAATTACGCTGACGCGCTTTATGGGATGGTTTAGCCAGATTGAGCATCCTTGGGTCGCTTTTTTATCGATTCAAGTTTGGCAATTTTTTTCCCAATTAGATTTGTCGGAGGCGAAAAAGACTCACTTTAAGAGTATGCACGCTTGCTTTACTCGAGAGTTGAAGGCTGGTGCAAGGCCTATCAATCAATCTGAGAACGTGCTGGTGAGTCCATGTGATGCCCTTATAGGTGCATTTGGGCAAGTGAACGGTGGTATGGCATTCCAAGCCAAAGGCTTTGCCTATAACTTATTGGAGCTGATTCCCGATGCGCAACTAGCAGCCAGTTATGAGGGCTGCGATTATGTGACATTGCGCCTAACCTCAAGTATGTACCATCGATTTCATGCGCCCGCAGATGGTATTTTAAAGAAGCTGACCTATATCTCTGGGGATACTTGGAATGTCAATCCAATTGCCCTAAAGCGGATTGAGAGTTTATTTTGTAAGAATGAACGAGCAGTTATGGAATATACCTTGAGCGAGCAAGATGACAATCAAATCATTACTTTGGTTCCAGTGGCAGCTATATTAGTTGCTAGTATTCGTTTGCACTGCCTTAATATTTTATTGCATTTAAAGTACCCAGGGCCAAATCAAATACCTTGCCATTTTGAGTTTCAGCGCGGTAGTGAATTGGGCTGGTTTCAGCATGGCTCAACTATCCTATTTTTTGCGCCACCAACTTATAAGCTAATACCTCATTGGAAGCTGGGCGATACTATAAAAATGGGTCAGGCTTTATTTTGTCGTCAATAGTTATGGTAAGTATGTCAATTTAATGACACTATTAAGACAGGTTTTACATACTACTAACTTAAAATAAATTTTCAGTTTGAACATTTGTTTTGGGAGGTGAAGATGCTACAGCCTGCAAATGCACCAGCCAAGTGGGATCTAGGAGCTATCCCGTGGGATCAGTTAGATACGTCGCTAGTTCGTGACCGTGAAGACTTATTTTATTTAGTTACGGCAGCGTCATTTATAGAGATTGCTGCAGATCTCTATAGCAATAACTTAGCACTGTATTTTGCTGATAATCGAGAAATTGTTGAATGGCTTGAATCTAGCTGGCAAAAGGAGGAGGTGCGCCATGGCACAACCTTACGTAACTATGCACAACACGCATGGCCACATTTTGATTGGGATAGTGCGTACTCCAAATTCTTTGCAGATTATTCACGTAAATGTATTATTAGTGCCTACGAGCCTACTCATGTCTTAGAGATGGTGGCTCGATGTGTGGTCGAAACCGGTACTGCTACTTTTTATCAGTCCCTAGCAACGCAAACAAACGAGCCTGTTTTAAAAGGCATTGCCTTGGCAATTCGAGCAGAAGAAATTAACCATTACAAACATTTTTATGCCTATTTTAAGAAATTAAATGTTGACTGCATTACTAACCGTTGGCAAATTTTTGGTGCCGTTTTCAGGCGAGTGCTTGAGGCGCGTAAAGACGATGCTGAATGCGCAATGTGGCATGTTTTTAATAATTGCGACAGCAACAGAAAGCAGCAAAATTTACGTCAATTTAAATTACTCTATCAACAACTGAGCAGGCAAATAAAAAAAGAATACCCACTGGCAATGGCAGCAAAAATGTTGATTAAACCATTGCGTTTGCCCTTAAAGCTTGCGCAGTTTATTGAAGGACCAGTCGCGAATTGCTCAACATGGATTCTGCGACATTAAGCCAAAGATTGTTACAGTTGACTATTAGCGCGCACGATGAGCGGGCGAAAACTAAATGGTGCCTGCTTCTCAGCGTCAATTATTATCTCAACTGCTTGTACTTGATCCGCACCCATTAATTGCAAACGAAAGACGTTTTCAAGAACATATTTTTGATTGGTGGTCATTAAAGGTTGGTCGATTTTAAGGCGATGAGAGTCGCCATGGATTAATAGAATTGGTTTATTCAAAATTTCGGCATGGTGCCTAAGGGCTGCAATAGTATCGCGATAGCCGCTTGATAGGTCAGTTGCTTGAGCGGGGCTATAAAACATATCTCCTTGATAAGCAAAAACAATGCCCGCCAATGCCTGTTTTTTTGCCAACTGAAATACATAGTCGATCCAAGCTAAATTAGCGGCATTTCTTTGAAAATATTCTTGTACTGACTCTAAGTTTCGCTCAAAGTTATTATTGGATCCCGGAATATTGACGCTTACAAATAAGAATTTATTCCTAATCCAATAGGAATTTTCAACATAGGATTTAAATTGACTTTGTACATCCGCTTGACGTACGAGGGTAATTTTATTTTGCCCGAGACTTTGATTAGATGGAAAAAATTTTGCCCGTATGGCATTAAGACGTTCGCTTGGGTTAAA
This sequence comes from Burkholderiaceae bacterium, assembly GCA_037139315.1. GTDB lineage: Bacteria > Pseudomonadota > Gammaproteobacteria > Burkholderiales > Burkholderiaceae > Polynucleobacter. The sequence continues at coordinate 3,743 of JBAXGQ010000019.1, read as the reverse complement.
TGAACCCGCCTCTTCACGATGGCAATCAGTCCATTCATTATCCCCAATGCTGTAAATCACGGGACCATTAAAATTTTGAAATTCCAAAAAAGCACGATCATTATTTGCATCACTGCATGGAATTGAGCCTGCCTTAATATCTCCAACTGAAATGCTGAAATTAGGCTTGTTTTGGTTAATTTCCTGAATTAGTCTTTTGTAACGGATTTCATCTTTAACAGAATACGGCATGTCGCCGAATGCCACAAAACGGATCGGCTGAGCCTGCGAAATACTTATTGAAAATAACGCAAAAATAATTGTTAGTAGTAATTTCATTGCCTCAATCAAGTATTAAAAAGAGCGGATTATCTGTCTAGACTAGATCTTTCTTATGCTTTTCGCGATTCTTTTTAGAAATTTTCTTAAACTTTTTCATGTCGCCATTGGCATATAAAGTCCATGCTTGGATTTCATCGAGCAAATCTTTGAGATCCGTATAAGGAAGCGCTCTTAAATCCATGAGATTGATTGATCCAGTCTCTTGCAATTGCTTGACTGCATCCTCATAAAGGTATGCTCCCATTATGCGCCCCATTAAAATAAAGAAGTATTCTATGCTTATATTGTGACAATACCTCTAAATGAGTAAATTTTCGATAAGAATCAGTATCTTAGGCTTAAGCAACATAGATTTTATGTACTTACTTTGCTAAGATTGATCAATGTTTGATATTTTATTGCGCTTTGGCACATTGCTCACCCTGGCAATACTTGGTTATATCTTGGGTAATCAATACTTAGGCGCCCCTACTGGGATAATTTTTGCCATAGCCGCTTTAGGGCTGCCGCTAGTAAATTCATATGTGAACTTGTCACGACTGCAACAATATATTGTTGCCGGAAATAGTGAAAATGTGCCCGCTGTAAGTGGAAAATGGGAAGATATTTTTTTCCGTTTACAGCGGTTTGCACGAGGCATGCGCCAAAAGGTGCGCCAAATTGAACTACAGCACGAACGATTTATCCAGGCTTTGCAAGCCTCGCCAAACGGCATTGTGATGCTAGATGATCAGGATCAAATTGAGTGGTGTAATGCAACCGCTGAAAGTTATTTTGGCTTAAGTTATAAACGCGATGTTTTGCAGCAAATTAATTATTTAATACGCAAACCAGAATTTGTTAGCTACATAACGCAACGCAATTTTAATGAGCCCTTATTGCTAGAGCAAATGGGGCCAGCAGCAAACTTAACGGTAATGCTACAGGTTTTTCCTTTTGCCGAAAATCGAAGCTTAGTATTTTCACAAGATATTACTGATTTACGTAAAACAGAAGCCATGCGCCGCGACTTTGTGGCGAATGTTTCGCATGAAATGCGCACGCCTTTAACTGTCATGACTGGTTTTTTAGAAACAGTTTTAACGCTTGATTTAGATCAGGACCAACGCACGCGATATTTACAGATGATGCAGATTCAGGCAAAGCGTATGCAAAGTTTGGTTGAGGACCTTTTAACCTTAGCTAATTTAGAGGCCAATATTCGCGCACCGCTTATGCAACCGATTGATATGGCTAGTGTAGTTTCTTTATTGAAAAATGATGCTGAGGCCTTGTCCCATGGCGATCATCAAATTGAGTTCACGGTTGACCAGCAGCATGATATTTTAGGCAACCATAAGGAGTTACTCTCGGCATTTAGTAATCTTCTTTCTAATGCGGTGCATTACACCCCGAGCGGCGGCAAAATTTACGTTACATGGCAGGTTGATGAAAATTCTCAAGGTAATTTTTCAGTTAGCGATACTGGTACTGGGATTTCTAGTGAACACCTACCCAGGCTCACCGAGCGTTTTTATCGCATAGACCGAAGTAGGTCTAGAGAGACCGGCGGAACTGGACTTGGCCTGGCAATCGTTAAGCATATTGCCAATCGGCATCAGGCAAGATTACAGATTGATAGCACTCTTGGAAAGGGCAGTAAATTTCTCCTGCAGTTCCCAAGCGAAAGAGTCGTTGCTATTTAAATCTTAAAAATTCTGGTGCCTACCTTAGTAAACCGAAGGCACGTACATTGATTCTGGAATTGGATCACGAATATAGTCTGGGTTATGCACTCGCTGAGGCAAAATTACTTGCTCATGTTCGATGCTTTGATAGGGTATTTGCTCCAAGAAATGATGGATGCAATTAAGGCGCGCCTTTTTCTTGTCATTTCCTGCAACTATCCACCATGGTGCTTCTGGTATATGAGTACGCTCAATCATAGTTTCTTTGGCTTTCGTGTATGCCTCCCAGCGCCGGCGCGACTCTAGATCCATCGGACTCAATTTCCATTGCTTTAATGGATCATGAATGCGCGTCATAAAGCGCAAATGCTGTTCATCATCGGTTATAGAAAACCAATATTTAATCAGAATAATTCCCGAGCGAACTAGCATCTTTTCGAACTCAGGTACTGAGCGGAAAAATTCTTCATACTCTGTATCGTTACAAAAGCCCATGACTCTCTCAACGCCTGCGCGGTTATACCAACTGCGATCAAACAGCACAATTTCTCCAGCCGCAGGAAGACTACTGATATAGCGCTGAAAATACCATTGCGAGCGCTCTCGCTCACTGGGGGCTGATAAAGCAACGACACGGCATACGCGAGGATTTAGTCTTTGGGTAATACGCTTGATGGCGCCACCTTTACCAGCAGCATCACGACCCTCGAATAGAACAACGACCTTGAGTTTTTTTGCTACAACCCAATCTTGGAGCTTGACTAATTCACTTTGTAAGCGGATTAGTTCTTTAAAATAATGTGTGCGGTCTGCACGTTCTTCAGCTGTAAGGGGATCTTGGCTGAGCCGTTCGTCTTCCATCTCCATTTCAAGCTCTTCATCAAGGCTGTCCATAAGTTCTTCTTGTGCGCGACGATAGAGATCTGATTCATTCATAGGAGCCTTATACGGGGGGGATAATTATTATTTTTACCCTCAAATATGACAGATTTATTAAAATGTCGAGCTAATTAAGGCTCTAATTGAGGAAGTAGCAACGAATTGCATGGCCATTGCACCACAATTTGCGGGTCAAATTTCAAAATCTTCTTATTTTTATTGGGGTAGCTTAGGGTCGATAAAAGATGTTGAATTAAGTTAATACGGGCGATTTTTTTCTCATTTGCCCGAATCACAGTCCACGGCGCTTCCGCATTATTTGTTTTTTTCAACATCGCATCGCGCGCTTTGCTATAGGCTAGCCATTTTTTTTGCGCCTGCTGATCAATGGGGCTCGTTTTCCATTGCTTCAGGGGGTCTTTAGTGCGATCTAACAAGCGCTCAGCCTGTTCTTTTTTAGAAATATCTAAATAGTATTTAATTAACTTCATACCTGAGCCAACTAACATTGCCTCAAAGCCATTGACCGTTTTCATGAATTCCAGATATTCTTTCTCAGTGCAAAACCCCATGACATGCTCAACGCCGGCGCGGTTATACCAACTACGATTAAACAAGGTAAATTCACCTTTGCTGGGTAACTGCGCTACGTAGCGTTCGAAGTACCATTCGCTAGTTTCTCGGTCGGATGGTTTGCCTAGTGCAACAATTCGTGTTTCTCTTGGGCTCAGATGCTCGACGATGCGTTTAATACTGCCATCTTTACCTGCACCATCACGACCCTCAAAAATCACCAGAATGCGCTCGCCATTTTTAATGAAGTGACGTTGTAGCTTAACGAGCTCAATTTGTAATAAATAAAGTTCATCCTCATAA
>JBAXGQ010000018.1:0-25602 GCA_037139315.1 Burkholderiaceae bacterium | reverse complement strand
AGCTTGATATCACTCATGACCATGCCACGGTCTACTGCTTTGCACATGTCATAAATTGTGAGGAGGGCGACTTGGACTGCAGTGAGGGCTTCCATTTCGACGCCGGTAGGGCCCGTTGTTTCAGCACGTACTTGGCAGTGAATGGTATGACTTTTAGCGTCGGCCGCAAAACTGACACTCACGTGACTTAGGGCAAGCGGGTGACAAAGGGGTATTAAATCAGCCGTTTTTTTAGCTGCCTGAATTCCTGCAATCCGGGCGATACCCAAAACATCGCCTTTTTTATGGCTTCCAGCCTCAACCATGGCAAAGGTTTCAGGCTGCATGCAAATAGAGCCACTAGCAATTGCCAAGCGCTCGGTATGGGCCTTATCTCCCACATTAACCATATGGGCTTGACCGTTATCATCAAAATGTGTGAGTTTATTCATAGGATAAGTTTTACCATAGAGGGATGGAAATCGAAATTTTGCACAAATTAGGTCAAATTTGCTACCGCAGCTTATGGCGCTGTATTGCTATTAGTTTAATTGCCTCTCTGACGTTACCTTCGCCCTTTTTCATTTCAACTGCATGGGCTGCTGATGTCTCGGTACAGGGTAATTCGACTATTTTAGAAAATTTAGGACGGGCAGTGCAATCACCGGATGCGCGCTCGAATAATTTACCGCCACTTCAGCAAAAACAAGAGCGCCCTAATTTATTAATGCCCGACATGGGCGATCCAGGCGGTAATGCATTGAGTCCATTAGAAGAGCGCAGGATGGGCGAAAGAATTATGCGCGAAATCCGTCCTGATCCTGATTATTCAGACGACTTACCGATTACCGATTTTTTAAATGAAATGGAGCGGCGCCTCTTACAAGCAGCCAAAAAATTACAATTGGGTGGAGCAAATAATCAAGGTAGTGCAGCATATAACTATGAAATTTTCCTAGTTAAAGATCCCTCAATCAATGCGTTTGCATTGCCCGGCGGGTTTATTGGTTTTCATTCAGGCCTAATCGTGGCTGCTGAAAGTGAATCTGAGGTGGCATCGGTGATGGGTCATGAAACAGGACATGTGTTGCAGCGGCATTTAGCGCGACAAATGGATAAGCAGGCCACCAATACCATGATTACTATCGCAGGGGCCTTGCTGGGCGCATTAGCAGCCGCAAAAAATCCGGCAGCCGCACAAGGATTAATGACGGGGGGACAAGCCTTAGCAATTAATAATCAACTATCGTATTCGCGTGACGCTGAGCGCGAAGCTGATCGCATTGGTTTTGAAATTTTGCAAGGTAGCGGCTACGATGTGAATGCGATGCCTTTGTTTTTCCAGCGTTTGCAAAAAGCAACGGGCATTATGGATAAAGGTGTTCCAGAATATGTGCGCACCCATCCTTTAACGACTGATCGTATTGCCGATATGCAAGATCGGGCGAGGGTTGTGCCCCCACGCAATGTACCGCCTGCGATCGAATTTTATTTAATTAAAGCGCGCGCCCGGGTCGAGCAGCAAAGTAGTTCCAGTGGATTATATGATTTACGTTTAATTTTTGATGGCTTAAGTAAGCAATCCCAACCAGAAAAACAGCTAGAGGGTTATTACGGTTTAGCTTTAGTTGCGCAACGCCAAGGCAAAATTGATCAAGCTGAAGGTTTTTTACAGAAGGCACGTACGATTACCCAAACTATCATTGCGCCTGGTTCGCCGATTCAGCGTCAAAGTATTTCCCTAGACGTGACTACTGCTGAGTTAGCTTTAGCCAAAGGAAAATTAGCAGAGTCTTTGCAGATTGCCCAAGCCAGTGTGAAAGCATTTCCACAGTCGTATGCGGCGCCTGTAGCCATGATTAATGCCGAATTAAAGTTAGGGCGTAATGCTGATGCCATTGCTTGGCTGAAAAACCGCACTAAGTTACAACCTGCAGAGCCTTTATGGTGGTCTTTATTGGCCACGGCCTATCGGCAAGACAATAAGCTTGCGTTACACCATTTTGCTTTGGCCGAAAAATTTGCTTTAGAAGGCGCTTTGCCATATGCAATTGATCAATTAAAAATCGCTCGCTCCATTGGCGGTAGCGATTTTTATCAAGCCTCTACTATTGATGCGCGTATTCGTGATTATCAGCGGATGTTTCGCGAACAACAGCAAGAAGATGGAAGGCAAGGGCGCCAACCAAGTTAAGACAACGACTTAGTGCAGGCCGTGGTGTTTGGTGGGAAGAGGAAAATTTTCTTCAGTTGAACGGCTGGCATGTAAATGGGCAATGCGCCAACCTTGGCTATCTTGCAAAATAACCAAAGTAATATTCAAGAAAAATTCAGCTTCAATTTGATCGGGCTCAAAGTGTACGGCTTCAGTAGTATCGTAAATGGCAGTGCCTAAAGTAGCATGCGAGATGCAGTAAATGGGCTCAAGAAATAGAGCTCTAGTCGCTAGTAAGCGCTCTAATCCCTTGCGAATTTCAGCATGTCCACTCAAGCGTTGTCCCTCGGGTAAGACACAAGTAATGTTGTCATCATCTAGCCAAAGATCAAGCGCATTTTGCACATTCCGGTGGGCCAATGCATCACGCCAGGCATCGACTAATTCGTCAGCATTTTGAAAGAGGCGAGCAAGATGAGGCATGTCAATTTCCTAAAGATTCAAGGTAGTAAAAACCTGCGCTGCAGTAATTTCTTTTAAGCAGGCTAAGGTGCCAAGCGGACAGGTGCGCTGGTAGCAAGGACTGCAGGGTAAGTGCAACCAAATGACCTGAGCTTTACTCGATTCCGGAGGAGTATGACGTGGGTCACTTGAACCAAAAATAGCAACTTGGGGAATTTGTAAGGCAGCAGCAATATGCATTAAGCCTGAGTCATTGCTGACCATGGCTTTGCTATTCGCAATTGTGGCTAGCGCTTGACTCAGGCTAGTAGTACCACACCAATTATGTAAACGAGCAGTATTCATACCCAGCTTTGCTGTATGGATTTGAATTAATTGGCCTATTTCAGTATCGCTGGTGCTGCCCAAAATGATGATATTCGCGTGCGCATCCTGCTGCAAAATCAGCGTAGCAAGTTCGGCAAAGCGCTCACTTGGCCAGCGCTTGGCAGGGCCAAACTCTGCGCCGGGCGCAAAGACATAAAGCGCTGTAGGATCAATTTTTTCACTACTTAAGCGTAGCTGAATTTCAGTTTGATCTAGCGGGGGAATGCGCAATTGTGCAGGCTTGCTAGTGATCAAATTGTCGATGGGCGAATCCATCGTTGGCAGCAATTGCAATAATTTAGCGTAGTGCTTGATCATCGGCTCGCGCGCGGTTTTCGGTGGATTAGCTAAAGCCCGATTAATTAGTCCGAAGCGCATTTCTCCGCGGTATCCAATCCTCAGAGGTATTTTTGCTAACCAAGGGATGAGGGCTGCTTTTAAACTGTTGGGCAAGACAAAACAACTGGTGTAATTCGCTACACGCAATTGTTTGGCTAATTGCACACGAGTACGCCACTGCAGTTGGCCATGCTGCAACGGTACTTCAATTAGTTGGTTTACTTCGGTACAGGCGCGGTAAATTGGCGCGACCCAGGGCGTCGTGAGTACATCAATATTGCAAGTAGGCAGCGCCCGCTTCAGCATTGCAATTAAAGGCTGACTCATCACTGCATCGCCAATCCAATTTGGGGCGATGATCAGGATGCGCTCACCCGATCTAGTGGCCGTGGGGCGCTGTTCCGGGAATGAGGCGATATTCAGTTCCACAATAAGGACACTTCGCTTGGCCAGTATCGACAATATCGAGAAAGACGCGCGGATGTAAATTCCAACTGGGGCTTTGACCAGGCGGGCAATGTAAAGGCAGATCTTTGCCATCAATCATGATGGGCATTGATTTGTTCGTAATGTCAGCAGTCGCTTGCATAGTCATTACTTCACAGCGGTTAGCCATGATTTATAGCGCTCATTTTTGCCATAGACGGTGGAGAAAAATATATCTTGAATTTGCTTGGTGATTGGCCCTTTTAAGCCATCGCCAATCATACGATCATCAAGCTCGCGAATGGGTGTTACTTCTGCAGCCGTACCTGTAAAAAAAGCTTCATCAGCGGTATACACTTCATCCCGGGTCAAGCGCTTTTCTTTGACTTTAAAACCCAGGTCTTGGGCAATTTCGATAATTGAATCGCGTGTGATGCCGTCCAGGCATGAGGCAAGATCGGGGGTATAAACAATGCCGTTACGCACCATAAAGAAATTTTCACCCGAACCTTCGGAAACGTATCCTTCGGTATCAAGTAAGAGCGCTTCATCATAGCCATTGGCAGCAACCTCTTGGTGTGCCAAAATGGAGTTAATGTAATAGCCCGATGCTTTCGCACGAACTAAGGAAGAATTTACAAAATGGCGCGTGAAAGAGGAGGTCTTCACCCGAATTCCCTTATTCAAGCCATCCTCACCGAGGTAAGCACCCCACTCCCAAGCAGCAATCGAGGTATGAATGGTGTTGCCAGTAGGTGAAACACCTAATTTTTCTGAGCCAATAAAAACAATCGGTCGAATGTAACAAGCTGCTAATTTATTGTCCTTGACGACATCGATAATGGCTTGGGTAATTTGCTCTTCGTTGTATGGAATTGCCATCTGGAAAATTTTGGTGCCATTGAAGAGGCGCTTAACATGTTCTTTAAGGCGGAAAATCGCTGGCCCAGATTCAGTCTTATAAGCTCGAATACCTTCAAATACCCCCATACCGTAATGGAGGGAATGGGTAAGTACATGAATATTGGCATCGCGCCAAGGAACCATCTTCCCATCAAACCAAATAAAGCCATCGCGGTCAGACATCGACATGTTTTTACCCTTTGTAGCAGATTAAGGAAAAGCCCTTTAAAACCTATGAGCCAAGCTGGCAAGGCATCTAAAGCACTTATTGTAGAGCAGGTCACCTATTTATTGAGTTCTCCGGCAAAGAAGGTGGTGGGAGGGGTCGGTTTTCATTAAAATGGACTCCGTTTCCTTCACTTTTATCTGTCTCCTATGCCTGCAGCCCTTTTTAATGTTATGCGCCTTACCGAGCTAGTGGCAACAGGCCAATTACAAGGTAAGCGGGTGCTCATTCGCGCTGATTTAAACGTGCCTCAAGATGAGACCGGAAAAATAACTGAAGATACCCGAATTAAGGCTTCGATGCCAGCAATTCAAATGTGCCTTACTGCTGGAGCTGCGGTAATGGTTACCTCGCATTTAGGTCGACCTACAGAAGGTCAATTTAAGCCAGAAGATAGTTTGGCCCCAGTGGCTCACCGCATAGCTGAATTATTGAATCGTAAAGTTGCTCTAATTAGTGACTGGGTTGATGGTGGTTTTGAAGTGAGACCGGGCGAAGTGGTTTTACTAGAAAATTGTCGTCTGAATGTGGGTGAAAAGAAAAATAGTGAAGTATTGGCAAAAAAGATTGCCGCTTTATGTGATGTCTACGTTAACGATGCATTTGGCACCGCACATCGTGCTGAGGCTACCACCTATGGGGTAGCCCAATTTGCACCGATCGCATGTGCAGGCCCTTTAATGGCTGCCGAATTAGATGCCCTAAGCCGCGCACTTGCTAATCCTAAACGACCATTAGTGGCGATTGTGGCTGGCTCAAAAGTTTCTTCTAAGTTAACAATCTTAAAATCGTTAGCTGGCAAAGTGGATGAATTAATTGTTGGCGGCGGCATCGCTAATACGTTTATGTTAGCTAAAGGTTTGCCCATTGGTAAATCCTTAGCCGAGCCTGATTTAGTAAAAGAAGCACTCGACATCATGGAGCTGATGGAAAAACGCGGTGCACATGTACCTATTCCTGAAGATGTGGTGGTCGCCAATGAGCTTTCACCATTGGCTAGAGCTAATCGCGTAGCGGCGACCGAAGTTGCAGCCGACGATATGATTCTTGATATAGGCCCAAAAGCAGCCGCGAAATTATCTATCATGTTGGCTAACGCTGGCACGATTGTATGGAATGGTCCTTTAGGCGTATTTGAAATCGATCAATTCGGTGGCGGTACTAAAATGTTAGCTGCGGCAATTGCGCATTCGCCTGCGTTCTCCATCGCTGGCGGCGGTGATACCTTAGCAGCCATTGCTAAATACGGCATTGAAAAACAAGTCGACTATATTTCTACAGGTGGTGGCGCTTTCCTTGAATTTCTTGAGGGGAAAACGCTACCAGCCTTTGCAGTATTGGTTGAACGAGCCAAAGCAAATAATCAAAAATAACCCTAAAGGACAGCATGTTAAGAGCTACCAAAATTATTGCCACCCTCGGCCCTGCTTCAGAAAAGCCAGAGGTTTTGCGCGACATGATTCGTGCAGGACTCGACGTTGTGCGGCTTAATTTTTCTCACGGTACAGTTGCCGATCATTTGGCGCGGCATAATTTAGTACGTACCATTTCTGCCGAAATTGGCCGTGAAGTTGGCATCATGGCTGATTTACAGGGTCCAAAAATTCGCGTTGGTAAGTTTGCGAATGGCAAAGTGCAGCTTAAAGAAGGCGCACCATTTATTTTAGATGTCGCTTGCGAATTAGGTAATGAAGAACGTGTTGGTCTTGATTACAAAAATTTACCGCAAGATGTCAAAGCCGGCGATCGACTCTTGTTAAATGATGGCCTAATTGTTTTGCGTGTATCGAGCGTGAAAGGGAATGAGATTCATACTTTAGTTGAGCTCGGTGGTTCACTTTCGAATAACAAGGGAATTAATCGCGCTGGCGGAGGCTTAACTGCCCCCGCTCTAACTGAAAAAGATATTCAAGATTTAGACGCTGCGATTGCGATGGGCGTTGATTTCATCGCGATTAGCTTTCCTAAAGATGGCGCCGATATGGTGATTGCCCGTAAGTTGGCAGATGCAGCAAGCGTTAAGCATGGTGTTGGCAAAGTGAAGTTAATTGCTAAAGTTGAGCGGGCGGAGGCTATTGTGCCCGAGGCGTTGGCCAGCATTATTCAAGAGAGTGACGGCATTATGGTGGCCCGCGGTGATCTAGCGATTGAAGTCGGTAACCCAGCTGTACCAGCGCTACAAAAACGGATGATTCGTTTAGCTCGCGAGGCTGATAAATTTACGATTACAGCAACCCAAATGATGGAGTCGATGATCAGTGCACCAGTGCCAACGCGTGCAGAGGTTAGCGATGTTGCAAATGCAGTTCTCGATGGAACTGATGCGGTTATGCTCTCGGCTGAGTCTGCTACGGGTCAATATCCTGTTAAAACCATTGAACAAATGGCAGAAATTTGTATCGAAGCTGAAAAATCAGAATCAGTACGTTTAGACACCGACTTTTTGGATCAAACCTTTACGCGAATTGACCAATCTATTGCCCTAGGTGCTTTATTTACAGCCCATCATTTAAATGCAGCCGCAATCGCTGCGTTAACTGAGTCAGGTTCAACCCCGATTTGGATGAGTCGCCATAATATTCATGTACCCATCTTTGCCTTGACCTCTAAAGTATCAACTCAAAGAGCTTTAAGCACCTACCGCAATGTGACGCCGATTAGTATTGAGGTCAGCAAAGACCGTGAAACTGCATTGCGCCAAGTTGAAGAGCGTTTAAAAGAGAGCGGTGCAGTCAAGTCTGGCGATACTATCGTATTAACCATTGGTGAGCCGATGGGCGAACCTGGTGGTAGTAATACATTAAAAATTGTTAGAGTGAAATGAGTAAACTCGATTCACTATTTTTATTTTTTCTTTAGAGGATAGCTATGCCCTTGGTATCAATGCGTCAATTATTAGATCATGCTGCTGAAAACAATTACGGCCTGCCCGCATTTAATGTCAATAATTTGGAGCAGGTACAGGCCATTATGAGCGCAGCTGACGAGGTTGGCTCACCGGTCATTATGCAGGCCTCAGCAGGCGCTAGAAAATATGCGGGTGAAGCTTTTTTACGGCATTTAATCTCAGCAGCAGTTGAATCCTATCCCCATATTCCTATAGTGATGCATCAAGATCATGGCCAAAGCCCTGAAGTGTGTATTGCAGCGATTGAAAGCGGCTTTACAAGTGTGATGATGGATGGTTCACTCGAAGCTGATGGCAAGTCAGTTGCCAGTTATGAGTACAACATTGCTGTCTCTCAAGAAGTAGTTAAGCTTTCGCATGCGCTTGGGGTTACGGTAGAGGCTGAACTAGGGGTATTAGGTTCTTTAGAGACCATGAAGGGTGATAAAGAAGATGGACATGGTGCCGATGGCACTATGACCCGCGAACAGTTACTTACCGATGTTGAGCAAGCCGCAGACTTTGTTAAAGCAACCCAATGCGATGCTTTAGCCATTGCAATTGGTACTAGTCATGGTGCCTATAAGTTCACTAAGAAACCTACTGGTGATATTTTGGCGATCGATCGTATCCGCGAAATTCATGCGCGTATTCCAAATACCCATTTAGTGATGCATGGTTCATCAAGTGTGCCGCAAGAATTATTAGCGATCATTCGTGAATTTGGCGGTGAGATGAAGGAAACTTATGGTGTGCCAGTTGAAGAAATTCAAATTGGTATTAAGAATGGCGTACGCAAAATTAATATTGATACCGATATTCGTTTGGCCATGACAGCTGCCATTCGCCGTTATTTATTTGAAAACCCTGGTAAGTTTGATCCACGGGATTATTTAAAGCCTGCCCGTGAAGCTGCCAAACTGATTTGTATTGCGCGCTATACCGAGTTTGGTTCCGCAGGGCAGGCTAGTAAAATTAAACCCATTCCCTTGGAAAAAATGGCCGCACGGTATCGCGCCGGTGAGCTAGCGCAGATCGTTAAATAAAATGGCCGCTCTCTATACAAGCTCGATTCAATCTTTACCTTTATTGTCTAAAGGAAAGGTGCGCGATGTATATGCAATTGGCGACGATAAATTACTCATGATCACGACCGATCGCTTATCGGCTTTTGATGTCATCATGGGTAAACCGATTCCTGAAAAGGGTATTGTGCTGAATAAAATGGCCAATTTTTGGTTTCAAAAGCTTGCGCATCTCATTCCGAATCATTTAACGGGTATTAATCCTGAATCGGTTGTTAGTGCAAATGAGGTAGAGCAGGTCAGGGGTAGGGCAGTTGTTGCAAAGCGCCTGCAACCTATTTTGGTCGAAGCAGTAGTACGCGGCTATTTAGCTGGTAGTGGCTGGAAAGAATATCAGGCGAATGGCAGTGTCTGCGGCATTGCTTTGCCGGCAGGGTTGCAGAATGCGCAGAAATTACCGGCACCCATTTTTACTCCTGCTGCAAAAGCAGCTGCAGGGCACCATGATGAAAATATTACCTTCGCTGAAATGGTCAAACGCATTGGTGCCCCGCTAGCAGAGCAAATTCGTGCAGTTAGTATTCAACTGTATCAAGAGGCTGCTACTTTTGCTGCGGAACGGGGCATCATCATTGCTGATACGAAATTCGAATTTGGCCTAGATGCAAATAATCAACTCGTTTTAATGGATGAAATTTTAACTGCGGATTCATCACGGTTTTGGCCTGCAGAAACTTATCAGGTTGGTATGAATCCACCTTCTTACGATAAACAATTTATTCGTGATTGGCTCGAAGCCATTTTAATTGATGGAAAGCCATGGACCAAGCAGGCTCCTGCTCCCGACTTACCCGATGAAGTCATTAATCGAACTGCAGAAAAATATCGAGAAGTATTAGCACGCTTAACCCAAACTGAATTAACGTAAGCTGAATGAAGGCACCGGCAAGGAAATTACATGAGCACTAAAAAACCACTGATTGGTATTGTGATGGGCTCGGATTCTGATTGGAGCACCATGGAAGCGGCTGCACAAATTTTGGAACAATTTGCTGTGCCCTTTGAGTCGCAAGTACTTTCTGCTCACCGTATGCCAGATGCGCTATTTAGCTATGCAGAGCAAGCGCAAGCGCGTGGTTTACGTGCCATTATTGCTGGCGCAGGAGGCGCTGCGCATTTACCGGGTATGTTGGCAGCCAAAACACAGGTCCCCATCTGCGGAGTTCCAGTGCCCAGTAAATATTTACGCGGTGAAGATTCTTTATATTCCATTGTGCAAATGCCCAAAGGAATCCCAGTAGCCACTTTTGCTATTGGCGAAGCAGGTGCCGCTAACGCTGCTTTATATGTGATTGCGACGCTGGCTTTGGACGACCCTGCATTAAGTCAAAAATTAGCTGTATTTCGTACCGAACAAACAGCGAAAGCAAGTGCGATGACATTACCGCGGAGCACATAAGTATGGCGAGGCAAGTTAGTGAGACAAGATAGTGAGACAAGATAGTGAGACAAGATGCTTGAGCATTTAACGCCGATATTACCCGGCGCGTATTTGGGTATGTTGGGCGGCGGGCAACTAGGTCGCATGTTTACTCAGGCAGCGCAAGCAATGGGCTATAAAGTCTGTATTCTTGATCCAGATCCACTCAGTCCTGCCGGTGCTATTGCGGAAAAACATTTACAAGCGAACTTTACAGATAGTGCTGCTTTAAAAGAAATGGCAGATATCTGTAAGGCAGTCAGTACTGAATTTGAAAATGTCCCAGCCCAAACTTTAGATGAGTTAGAGGCACTGGGGGTATATGTGGCGCCTCGCAGTGACAGTGTTTCTATTGCACAAAACCGCATTGCTGAGAAAACTTTCTTAAGCACCTGGAAATCTGCTGTCAATATTGGTCCTGTACCTTATTGCGTGATTGAAAATCAAGCCGCAATCGATGCGCTAGATGAAACTCTATTACCAGGAATTTTAAAATTAGCACGATTAGGTTATGACGGCAAAGGTCAGGTCACCGTGCAATCGCCGGTCGAGCTTAAGCAAGCTTGGCATGATTTTGGACGGGTTCCCTGCGTACTTGAAAAGCGCATGGATTTAGCCTTTGAGGTATCTGCTTTGGTCGCTCGCGGGTACGATGATGCGGTAGTGGTCTACCCAATTGCCCAAAATATTCATCGCAATGGTATTTTGCACACCAGTACTGTGCCAGCACCTTCACTTAATTCCGATCAAGAAAAACGCGTACTTCAGGCAGCAAAGAACTTAATTCGCCATCTGAATTATGTGGGTATTTTATGCATTGAGTTTTTTGTACTTAAGAGTGGCGAAATTTTTGCAAACGAAATTGCTCCCCGGCCACATAATTCTGGGCACTACACCATGGATGCAAGTGTCACTAGTCAATTTCAACAACAGGTGCGTGCGATGGCACGCTTACCCTTAGGCGATACTCGCTTACTAACGCCGGTTTCGATGCTAAATTTATTAGGCGAATTATGGTTTACGATGGGTACAGACAACACCGTGCCTCAAGAGCCTGAATGGGCTAGTGCTTTAAGTCACGATAGCGCAAAATTACACCTATATGGCAAGTCGGTTCCATTGCCTGGACGAAAAATGGGTCATATCAACTGTCTTGGAGCTAGTCCGGCAGAGGCGCGGCAAACTGCTGCTGCTGTTGCTAGCGATTTAGGTATTGAGCCTTGATTGCAGAGGCAGTAAGACGTTTAAAGAATGGCGATATAGTAGCCTTTCCGACCGAAACAGTTTATGGATTGGGTGCAGATGCAACCAATAATCTCGCAATTCAAAAAATTTACGCTGCCAAGGGTCGCCCCAGTCATCACCCCTTAATTGTGCATCTTGCTGCGCCAATGACATTGCTTGCTAATGCAAAAACGACGACAGATGTACTTACCGATGCGTGGCTAAAAATAATTAGCCCTTGGGTACGCGATCTGCCGCCAGCAGCGATGCAATTGATTCTTGCTTTTTGGCCCGGACCATTAACCTTAGTCTTAAAAAAAGATAAGCATGTCTTAGATACTATTACCGGGGGACAATCTACCGTTGCTATTCGTTCGCCCAGCCACCCATTAGCACAGGAGTTATTAACAGCCTTTGGTGAGGCGTTAGTGGCCCCCTCGGCCAATCGTTTTGGTAAAGTCTCGCCAACCCGAGCTGCCGATGTATACGCAGAGTTTGGCAATGAAAGTGAAATCTTGGTTCTAGATGGTGGCGATTGTGAGTTTGGCATTGAATCTACCATTGTTGATTTGACCGGTAGTGATGGAATACGTCTATTAAGGCCAGGCATGATTACGCCATCATCAATCTATGCCAAAACGGGCCTACAAATAGATACCTTTACGCCCTCAGAACAGGAAGCTGTGAGTCCGCGCGTATCAGGTAGTTTTAAGGCGCATTACGCACCCAATACACCTTTGCAGCTTTATCAAACTGATAAATTGAATACCAGTCTTAATGAACTTGATACACAAATAGCAAAACAAAATCACCTTCGTAAATTACGTATAGGGTTAGGCGCTTGGGAGTCAACTACTGGCTTACCAACTGTGCCACCTAATATCGCTCTTAACAGTATTCAGCTAGAAATAGTTACCTTGCCAAGCGATCATGTGGGTTTTGCGAATAGCCTATATCGAACCTTGCGTGATTTAGACCAGCAGAACTACGATATTATTTTATTACCGACCCCACCAACCGGTGAGGTTTGGGACGGCGCTCGTGATCGACTTCAGCGCGCTGCTTTTGGGTCTGGACCATCCTCGGCCAGCCAGGCTAGCAATTGATCATGAGCTTCTTGGCCGAGATAAGCATTACGGTGATTAATAAAAGAACTGACGGCGTATAGTTTCCCCGATTTACTCAACACATAACCTGCAATCGCTTTGACATCAACCAAGCTCCCTGTTTTAACACGAATTTCTGGGCGAATTTTTAAATGGAGCCAGCCCCGTATTTTATTTAACAGGCGATTTCTCATCGTGCCATCATTGCCTGCCATTGGCAAACTTTTATAAAATAATTCACCGTTGGGCAAAGTTCGTGCGGCTATAAGTAAATCGTTCATATGCATTGCTGATATTGATTCGATGCGCGATAAGCCAGACCCATTTTCTAATACCAGTTCAGGGAATTGCATTCCTTGGCGCTGAAGCCAACCTTGAATCACTTTTTCAGAGTTCATTACGGTGGCTGGTTTACCCAGTTGATCTAATGCAAGCGTGAGAAAAACTTGCCGCGCCATGACATTGTTTGAATACTTATTGATATCAAACATCGCATCAACGAGGCTGCTACCTTCATATTGCACCATGGGCTTCAATCCATTTGGTACTAGACCAGATTTCCCTTGTGGCGGTTTAGGCCATTCGCCACCAGCCAATTGCCAGGCTGCAGTGAAGCCGAGCGCAAGAAATGTATTGGGATCAAAAGCGACAACGTTATATAGCGCTTTCTGACAGTCCTTAGGAAATGAGCCCGAAAAAGTTACTTGCCAGTCCGTGGGATTACTCCCAGATTTTGCAGGCGGTGATTCGGGACTAATTTCAAAATTCAGCTCTTTGCGCCAATCCTCGCAAGGCCCGACCTGAAGATTTAGCTGATTAACAATCTTGAAGCGCGCCAATTCAGGGGAATAGCTTATTTCTGGAGCTTGTTCTGCCTTATTTGCGCTCAGTTGAAACGAGAGGGTACGAAAGGCATAGAGCAATGGGTCAGGCTGAACGTTATAGGAACGCAGTGCTTCACCATCAATTAAATTACTAGCAAGCAAATCCTGATCATAGGCACTGCGGTCAAAAATTAAATTACCGTCTATTTTTTGGATTCCTAAGGCCCGTAAATTTTTAATTAACTTTGCTAACGATTCGGGAGTGAGTTTAGGGTCACCCGTACCCTGTAAATATAAATCCCCTTTCAAAATACCATTACGAATAAAGCCATCGGTATAAACCAATGTTTGCCAGCGATAATTTGGCCCAAGCACATCAAGTGCTGTCAATGTCGTCAAAATTTTCATAGCTGAGGCAGGATTCATACCGATATCACCGCGCCAATTGACCAACTTTTGTATCACTTGCGGTGATTTAGTATTTTGTTTCTGATTTGCAGGGATTTCAGTGACTGCAATACTGATGGCGCTTGAAGGTAGCTGATTTTTTTCTAAAGCCAGCAATACCGCTTTAGGAATAAATTGAATAGACTCTTGTTTAGCATTTGAGGGAATCGGAGTCTTCTCGGCAGCCCAGGAATTGTTGCATAGCAAAATAATTACAGTAAGTAGAAACACTAGGAAAAATAGAGGTAAATTACCCCAGTGCCTTAACAGCTGTTTTGGAGGGGAGCGGAGGGCGTGGTTTATTGGCACAAGCAGGGGAAAAATAAAAAAAATGAGCAAATTTACCGTATTCGGGCAAATTATTTGATAGCATAAACCTCAGCGGCACAGGCATAGAGAATTCTAGGCAAAAAGATCAGGCTGGTAGGCCTGCATATAGTGATTTCGTTTTATATTCGAGGAGATAGCATGACTAAATCAGATTTAATTGATGCAATAGCAGAAGGCGCCGATCTTAGTAAAGCAAAAGCAGATGAGGCATTAAATATCGCCTTAGAAACGATTAAGAAGGCCATTATGAAAGGCGATGCTGTTCAACTGGTAGGTTTTGGCGGGTTTTCAGCAGGCTCACGTGCCGCACGCATGGGTCGTAATCCAAAAACCGGCGAAGCAATTAAAATCGCCGCCTCTAAAACAATAAAATTTGCAGCAGGTAAGGCCTTTAAGGATGCAGTCAATAAACGCTAATTAGTTTAAGGCACCATGTAAGTAAAAGCGGCCTTTTTAAAGGCCGTTTTTCTTAACTACTCTCGGCTTAACTACTCGCAGCTACGTTTATGCCAATAGATTCGATGAGCTTATTTTTCTGCTGAAGAAGTAGCTGAAGTTTTTGGCTTATATCCGGTGCACCTAATTGCAGTTCATGCTCTAGCTGAGCGCAAGCCTCAACAAAAGTAGGTTCGTTTATCAACAAAGCTCCCCCTTTAATTTTATGCAAGTAATGGGCTAATTCTGTATGGCCTAGCGATTCTTTATCAAGCCTACATAGACAATCGTGCTGTACTTTAAGCACTTCAGCCAAAATTAATAACTCGGTTGGTGAATGATGACCTTCTTTAATTCCAAGCGGAAAAAAAGATTTTATTGGTTTTGTCTGCTGCGCAACGATATTTTTTTCAGATTGAAAATAAGCGGCTAATTGATTTTCTAGGGTATGGATACTAATAGGTTTAATGAGAACAGCATTCATGCCAGCGGATAAAAAACGCTGGCGCGCTTCAAGGGCATAGATATCAGCGGTAACCCCAATAATAATAAGATCTTGATAGCCTTGTTGACGCAATAAGAATGCAAGCTCTTCGCCTTTCATGCCTGGCATAGAATGATCGGTAAAAACTAAATCAAAATGGGTTTTTTGAAAATGAGCAAGCGCATTTTTACCATTGGCACAAACCGTAACCTCAATACCAAGGGCATGTAGTTGCAAAGAGAGAATTTCACGACTAGCAGGATGATCTTCAACCAATAAGGCATGAATAGTTTGACCTATTGAATTCGTAAAACAGTGTGCATTAGGTAGCTCGACAGCAGAATAGTTGTAATTATGGGCAGATTGAGTAGTGCGGGGAAAAACACTTGAAAAATAAATTGCACTACCCAATTTTGGCGCGCTATCAAAATGAAGATGACCCCCCATGGTGGCAATCAGTTTCTTCGAAATAGCCAAGCCCAAACCACTACCGTAGTCGACGTCGTTATTAAGGACGCCATTGGCTTTTAAAACTTGTTCAAATGGTTGTAGCGCACGGTTAATTTCTGCATCAGTCATGCCAATGCCAGTATCTACTACCCTAAATTCAATTAATTGCCCAGCATGGTCATCGGCTAGGACATTAACTGAAAAATAAATACTGCCTTCTTCGGTAAATTTAATTGCATTGCTGAGCAAATTATGGAGAATTTGCCTTAAGCGCATGGCATCAACCAGCAAAACTTCAGCAATACTTGAATCTAAGCAAGTGATTAATTGTAAGCCCCGTTTGCTGGCCAAAGTAGAAAAGGTAGCATCAATTTCGGTAATCATATTTTTTAGGCAATGCGGTAGCGGGTTGAGAACGAGTTTGCCTGCCTCAATCTTCGATAAGTCAAGCACTTGATTTAACATCCCAAGTAAGCCTTCAGCTGAACGATGGGCATTTTTTAATAATGACTTTTCACTTGCAGGAAAACGCGCACTTTTCAAGAGTAATTCTTGCACCCCCAATATGGCGTTCATCGGCGTTCTAATTTCATGGCTTAGGGTGGCGAGAAACGCCGATTTAGCAGCATTAGCATGCTCTGCCAATTTTTTTTGCTTAACTAAATTTTGCACTATACCAATTTGTCCTCGATGCAGTTGTTTAAGACTCCAAATCCAATACGCTAGCGCAAGACTAGTTAAAACTAAGGTGAAGCTGAAGATAAATATGGTTTTATCGATAAATAATGGCGTGGAAGAAGGTAATGCCGAAGGACTATGAATAGTTTTTGCCAAGATGCTTTCAAAAGGACTAGCAGAATGATGTAATAACCAATCATATGGTGGGTCGATAATAAAATCGACCTTACCTTGGGAGATGTCTTGCAAACCATCATCATTGCCTTTGCGCCAAACAGCTAAATATTGTTGTTGAGTATGTTGCTGCAATTGGCTAAGGAGTTGATGATAATTTCCTGCAGATTCTTTGCCATCTCCTGGGTGTAAATGAATCGCATTTTTTTCATGAATACTAAAATGCACAATAGGCTTTAATTTAAGCCACTGCAATTCATCAGCATTAAAGGGCTCATGGGCTAGCGCACTAGTGAAGGTACTGAGTACCAAAAAAACAATAGCTGCAGACCCAGCACAGTTAGCGGTTAAGTCGCCCAGCCATTGATGCCCTAGAAATGCCTTAAATTTCATCAGCCTTCAATAATGTTGTTATTACGACAAAATAAAATAAGATCGGCAATATTATTAATGCCTAGCTTGTCGTATAGGCGCGCCTTATAAGTTGCAACGGTTTTACTGCTGATATGCAATATTTCCGAAATATGTTGATTACTACTACCCCGCCCTAAATACTTCATGATTTGTAATTCACGATCTGAAATTAATTTGAGTTTTTCACTATCAGTGAGTGCGCTATTACCATTTCTGCCGTGGGAAAAGAACGTGTAGTTTTGTGATACTGCTATGCAGGCTGAAATAATAATATCGGCGTTCGCAGTTTTATTAACAAAACCATGCGCACCTAATGAGCGAACACGTCCACCGTAGACACTTTCATCGAGGCTGGATAAAACCAGAATGCGAATTTCTGGATACATTAAGCCAATGCGCCGAATAACATCAAAGCCATCGGTTTTTGGCATATCTAAATCTAAAATAATAATATTAGGATTGGTTTGCTTAATCAGTTGCATACACTCTTCCCCATTTTGTGCTTGTGCAGCAACTTCAAACAGCAGTTTTTCATGCACAATACTTTTTAATGCCATCAACATTGCTGGATGGTCATCGACCAACATCACACTTTTTCTCATAGCTTGTCTCCGTTACTGGTTTTATTGGGGCTTTACTGAAAAGATGGCTTTTGCCAGGCGACTATCGTTGATTTGTAATAATTGATGACGGCTTACAGGCGGCATCATTAATCCACCATAGCAATAACTAGCTGAAAGGCTTTGGGCTGCAGTGAGATCGCTCACTAGAGATATTCCTCCGATATAGATCGCCCCAAAGTGTTTTTTGCATACCGCAGCAAGATCAACGATAGATTGGTGCTCGAGCTGATTTGCGCGTAATTGCTGGGCCGATAGATGAACTCCGTCAAAGCGCATCTCATCGAGATGGGCTATTTCATGCTGTGATCCTGAAAAATGAAGTAAATGCAGCATTAAGCCGATTCTGCGGAGGCGCGCTAAGCCAACCTGATAGTCACGCCAAAAAGGGGCAGAGGGCAGATTCATGATCCCAAGTGCAACTAGACCCACCGGTAAACGGGAATTTAAAACTAGATCGCTAATTGCATCCACTTGAGTTGGCTGGCAGAGTGTTTTAGCTGCGATGGGCAGAATAGTTGGAATGGGTTTGCTAAAACTTTGCCAATATTGAATAGCGTCAAGACCATCCATAAACAGCCGCAGAACTTGAGAGTCCTCAGCATGGAGTAGGGGGTTAAAAAGTACCCCACCAAGCTTGCTGCCTGATGAGTTAAAAATTGGCTCATAGCTAATCGACTGTCTTTTTGACCAGAGCGCATCAGCTTCAAGATTAACTGGGCTGTTCCCCCCGGCCCTCAGATTGGGGCCACTAGCATCGTGAACCTCTTGGAAGGGCTTATTCTTCCAGCTTTGAACTAGCGTATACAGCCGGGATTTTGGGATCATCAGCGTTCTCCAATCGGTAACTGTCCAGTCTATTTAGGTCAGCGGGGGTTGATAAGCAGGCAAGACGGATTTTTATGTAGGAATTGACCTACAAACAGTCTTTTTAGGCAGCACCCCTTGAAAAAACCAGAAAGGGAGCTATATAATCAGCACTCTCTACAAATGAGTGCTAAAGCAGTAATTTCACCGCTAATCTGGTGGAATTCAAGTGTTGCTGCTTTTATTTAGTTGTAGAGCAATTATAACTCCATGATGTATATAGGGTTTTTATTTAGTTAACACTTACTAACTTAGGAGAAGGAATGAATCTGCGTCCTTTACATGATCGAGTGATCATCAAGCGTTTAGATCAAGAAACCAAAACTGCATCAGGAATTGTGATTCCAGATGCAGCCGCTGAAAAACCAGACCAAGGAGAAATTTTGGCTGTTGGAGCCGGTAAGCGCGACGATAGTGGCAAATTAAACCCACCCGACGTCAAAGTTGGCGACCGAGTTTTGTTCGGTAAATATGCTGGTCAAACCGTCAAAGTTGACGGCGATGAGCTTCTCGTGATGCGCGAAGAAGACATCATGGCAGTTGTCCAAAAGTAATCGAGCTTTTACGAAAGGAATTTAATCATGGCAGCAAAAGACGTAGTTTTTGGCGATAGCGCACGGACCAAAATGGTCGAAGGCGTGAATATTCTCGCAAATGCAGTAAAAGTGACGTTGGGACCTAAAGGTCGCAATGTCGTTATTGAGCGTTCATTTGGTGGTCCAACCATCACTAAAGACGGTGTAACTGTAGCGAAAGAAGTCGAATTAAAAGACAAGCTTCAAAATATGGGCGCGCAAATGGTCAAAGAAGTTGCTTCCAAAACTGCAGATATCGCTGGTGATGGCACAACAACGGCAACTGTTTTGGCTCAATCAATTGTGCGTGAAGGCATGAAATATGTAGTTTCTGGCCATAACCCAATGGATTTAAAGCGCGGCATAGATAAGGCAGTAAGTGCCGCTTTGATCGAATTGAAAAAAATTAGTAAGCCTTGCACCACAACCAAAGAAATTGCTCAAGTAGGCTCAATTTCGGCAAATAGTGACCATAGCATTGGTCAGCGCATTGCTGAAGCTATGGAAAAAGTGGGTAAAGAAGGTGTTATTACGGTTGAAGACGGCAAATCACTCGAAGATGAACTAGAAGTCGTCGAGGGCATGCAATTTGATCGTGGTTACCTTTCACCTTACTTTATTAATCAACCAGAAAAGCAAGTGGCAATTTTAGAAACTCCTTACATTCTGTTGTTTGATAAAAAAATTAGTAACATTCGTGATTTGCTCCCAGTACTCGAGCAAGTGGCGAAGTCAGGTCGTCCACTGATGATTATTGCTGAAGATGTTGAAGGCGAAGCCTTAGCAACATTGGTAGTCAACAATATTCGTGGAATTTTGAAGACTTGTGCAGTGAAGGCGCCAGGTTTTGGTGATCGTCGCAAAGCCATGCTCGAAGATATCGCCATTTTGACTGGTGGCCAAGTGATTGCTGAAGAAGTAGGTTTAACTTTAGAGAAAACTACACTTGAGCACTTAGGTCAAGCTAAGCGAGTTGAAATTGGTAAAGAAAATACCATCATTATTGATGGCGCAGGCGATTCCAAAGCCATCGAAGCACGCGTCAAAAATATCCGTGTACAAATCGATGAAGCAACCAGCGATTACGATCGTGAAAAATTGCAAGAGCGTGTGGCTAAATTAGCTGGCGGTGTTGCAGTAATTCGTGTTGGCGCTGCTACTGAAGTCGAAATGAAAGAGAAAAAAGCGCGCGTTGATGACGCCTTGCATGCAACCCGTGCAGCCGTTGAAGAAGGTATTGTGCCTGGTGGTGGTGTAGCCTTGATTCGCGCTATGCAAGGTATTAAAGGCCTGAAAGGCGATAACGCTGATCAAGATGCAGGTATCAGTATTGTCTTGCGTGCAATGCAGGAGCCATTACGCATTATTGTTTCCAATGCTGGCGATGAAGCTAGTGTTGTAGTTAATGCGGTTGAAGCTAGCAAAGGCAATAATGGTTATAACGCTGCTACTGGCGAATATGGCGATTTAGTTGCTCAGGGCGTAATTGATCCAACTAAGGTAACAAAAACTGCATTAGTTAATGCTGCTTCAGTTGCTGCGCTTTTATTAACGACAGATTGTGCAATTTGTGATTCACCTAAAGATGAATCTGGCGGCGGTATGCCAGGTGGCGATATGGGTGGTATGGGCGGCATGGGTGGAATGGGCGGCATGATGTAATTGATGTCCCGTTCAGCTATAGAACCGTAATAAGAAAACGCCTGATTCAAAAGATCGGGCGTTTTTCATTGGCGGCATCACAACGTAGTACTATTTGACTGTAATATTGATGATTATTCAATTATTAAAATATTTCAAACAATGAAACCAACAATAAAAATTGATGTTGTATCTGATGTCGCTTGTCCTTGGTGTGCAGTTGGCTATGGCGAGCTTAATAAAGCGATTAAAGCAATGGCCGAACAAGCTGACTTTGAAATTCATTTTCAGCCATTTGAGCTCAATCCAAATATGCCCGAGGGTGGTCAAGATGCAATTGAGCATTTAACGCAAAAATATGGGCTTTCTATCGACCAAGTCCAAGTCAATCAAGCGCGCATTCGAGCCCGCGCCGCTGAAGTCGGTTTTAATTTTCACCCTGCCGGAAGAAAAAGAATTTATAACACCTTTAACGCTCACCGCCTTTTATATTGGGCAGCAAAAGAATGTGGTTTACCCGCCCAAGCAGCGCTTAAGAAAGAACTATTAAATACCTATTTTTGCTTAGCTGTCAGTATGGATGATTTAGATAATGTGCTTGCTGCAGTTGGCCGCGCAGGATTAGATCAAGTGCGTGCTAAGGCAGTATTAGAAAGTGATGAATTTAGCCAAGAAGTGCGGGGACAAATACAGAATTTCCAAAATTTAGGAATTCATGGAGTGCCGGCGTTTATTTTAAATGATCAACACCTGATTGAGGGCGCACAATCATCTACAGTATTAGTGAATAGCTTTAAGCAACTACTTGAAGCTTAAAACTAAACTTCTTATTGGAAGCCAGTACTTGAATTAAGCTTTGTGTTTGCATGTAGACAAAATTGTGCTGCTTTTGCAATACTCGCAGCATCAACTTGAAAGAACTCACGTAGAGCAGCACGAGTATCGCTGCGCCCAAATCCATCTGTGCCTAAGGTAAAGTAGTTGCGCTCGTTGGGGATATAGGCACGAATACTTTCTGGTACTGCCCGTACATAATCAGTTGCAGCAATAATGGGGCCTGCTGAATTCGCTAGTAGCGAGGTAATAAAGGCAGCTTGACCTTCGCTTCCAACGTCATCTTCAATATCGATACCCTTATTGCCATCTGCAAAAGCGGCAAGTAATTTTTGTTGGCCATTACGTGCAAGTTCACTCCAACTAGTTATGCTAAAAATATCTGCGTCAATGCCTACTTGTTTCAATAATTCCGCAGCTTTAGTGACTTCGAGCAAGATTGCCCCAGAGCCAAGTAAAGTCACTCTTTGTTTAGCATTGGGGGATACTTTTTGATAGTGATACCCTCCCGCTAGAATATCTTTTTCTTTACCAGGCAACAAGTTAGTTTGTGCATAGTTTTCATTCATGAGCGTAATGTAATAAAAGACATCACGTTGATCAGTTAACATTTCCCGCATTCCGGCATCGATAATGACAGCCAATTCCCCAGCAAAAGCCGGATCATAGGCTTTGCAATTAGGAATGGTGGCAGCAACTAAATGACTACTACCATCTTGATGTTGCAAGCCTTCCCCACCCAAAGTAGTGCGCCCCGAAGTTGCACCCAATAAGAATCCGCGTGCACGTTGATCGGCTGCTGCCCATATAGCATCACCGACACGCTGAAAACCAAAAATAGAGTAATAAATATAAAAAGGTAGCATGGCAAAGCCATGATTAGCATAGCTAGTTGCTGCCGCAGTCCAGCTGGCAATAGCACCCGCTTCACTAATACCTTCTTCTAAAATTTGCCCATTTAAGGCTTCGCGATAACTTAATACGGAGCCAATATCCTCAGGCTCATAGCATTGTCCAACACTAGAATAAATACCTACCTGTTTAAATAAATTGGCCATACCAAATGTACGTGCTTCATCAGCCACAATAGGCACAATCCGCGCACCGAGCTCTGGGGTCTTCAGCAAATTACCCAAGAGCCGCACAAAAGCCATGGTAGTTGACATTGATTTATCGTCTGGAGCTACGGCAAAGCCAGCATAAGATTCAAGCGGCGGAATGGATAGGCGCTCGCAGTCGATAATCCGTTTAGGTAAATAGCCGCCTAACTCAGCGCGTCGTTGCTGCAGATACTGCATTTCTTTACTATCTTCACTTGGCCGATAAAAATCTAAATTGATTGCTTGGGCATCACTGAGTGGTAAGTTAAAGCGATTACGAAACCCAATTAACGCTTCTTCATCAAATTTTTTCTGACTATGCGTGGTCATTTTTCCTTGACCAGCATGCCCCATCCCATAACCTTTTTTCGTATGGGCCAAAATCACCGTAGGTTGACCTGTATGCTTTGCTGCAGCTTCGTAGGCTGCATAGATTTTGACAATATCATGTCCGCCACGTTTTAATCGATCAATTTGCTCATCCGTCATGC
The DNA here is from genome assembly GCA_037139315.1 of Burkholderiaceae bacterium. Classification (GTDB taxonomy): domain Bacteria; phylum Pseudomonadota; class Gammaproteobacteria; order Burkholderiales; family Burkholderiaceae; genus Polynucleobacter. Next base: position 2,660 of record JBAXGQ010000018.1, on the reverse strand, counting down.
CTTGTGCTAACTCAGCAAGTTCGGGACTTTGTCCGAAAAAATTTTCCCGATTAAAGCGCCCATCCTTAGCTGCAAAAGTTTGCATTTGACCATCAACCGTATTAGAGAGTGCACGTACTAAAGCGCCGGTATGATCACGCGCAAATAAGCCATCCCAATCACTGCCCCACACTAATTTAATAACATTCCATCCGGCACCACGAAATAATTTTTCTAATTCGTCAATAATGCGGCCATTACTTCTAACGGGGCCATCTAAACGTTGTAGATTGCAGTTCACTACCCACGTTAAATTATCTAACTTTTCACGTGAGGCCAAGGTGAGGGCGCTCATACTCTCGGGCTCATCCATTTCGCCGTCACCAAAAACACCCCATACTCTGCGCTGTGAGCAGTCGAGTAAATTACGATGGCTTAAGTAGCGCATAAAACGCGCTTGATAAATTGAACTGATAGGGCCAATTCCCATTGAGCCAGTAGGAAACTGCCAAAAATTGGGCATGAGCCATGGGTGGGGATAACTTGATAAGCCCTGCACACCAATTTCTGCGGCCGTAATTTCTTGGCGGTAATGTGCTAGATCTTGTTCAGTTAAGCGCCCCTCAAGATAGGCGCGGGCATAGACGCCAGGCGCACTATGGGGCTGAAAAAATACTAAATCGCCATTGTGCTCGGATGTGCGGCCATGATAAAAGTGATTAAAGCCCACTTCAAATAAATCAGCAGCACTAGCATAGCTTGCAATGTGTCCGCCTAGTTCGCCGTAAGCTGTATTCGCTTTTGCAACCATCGCTAGCGCATTCCAACGCATCAAGGAAGCAATTTTTTCTTCGATTGCCAGATCGCCGGGAAACACCCCTTGCTTGGCTACCGTAATTGTATTTACTAGGGGTGTAACTAATTCAGGAGACCACCCAATTTGTTGTTGATGGGCAGTGCGGATTAGCATATCGAGCAAATGCTTGCCTCGCTCTTCGCCATTCGCAGTAATGGAATTAATAAACGCTTCCGCCCACTCGGCAGTTTCAGTTGGATCGATATCGTGTGGGTTTTGCATAGCTAATAATATACAAAGAGTGCGCTGAAATAGGATTGCAATTTATGGTCAAATACCATTAAATTAAGCATAAAATGCTAAATAAACCACTTTTATAGAACTTTATGCAACTAGATGCCATTGATTTAAGAATCTTGCAAGAACTACAAAATGACAGTTCACTCAGTAATGTGGCCTTGGCTAAGCGCGTGCATTTATCACCGTCACCTTGTTTATTGCGAGTGCGTGCGCTAGAGGCAAATCAAGTAATTCAACGCTATGTGGCCTTGGCTAACCCTAAGGCCCTGGGACTTGATTTAAATGTATTTATTTCGATCAGCTTAAAAGAGCAGTCAAAAACTGCCCTCGCTGAATTTGAACAGCGTATTGCCGAGCAACATGCGGTAATGGAGTGCTATTTAATGACAGGCGATTGCGATTATTTAATTCGGGTTGCTGTATCCAATATTGGCGATTTAGAAAAATTTATTCTGGAGCAATTAACCCCCATTGCGGGAATAGAAAAAATTCGTTCTAGTTTTGCATTAAAGCAAGTTTCTTACAAAACTGCTTTGCCTTTGCCTTAATAAAAAAATTATTTATCGAATCATTTTTTAAATATCGATTCCATTTCGCGTCGTACTCGAATCGCTTCATTACTGATATCAAAATTGACATCGTTCCAGCATACGGGTTTGCCAGCAGCAACAGCATTTTTGAGTGGTAGGCGGTGTGCTAACCCAATGGGTAAGCCGCCCATTGCTAAAGAATCAGTAGCAGGCATTAATTTACCGTAGACGGTAAAACCACCTTCACCATCTAGCATTTCTCCAGCCTTTAAATCACGCTTGGCCGTGGCTACAACATCACCGTTAAAGGCGGTAGTTGCACCCGTTGCTTCTCTGCGCAAAGCCACGCTCGCAACCGAGATGCCAAGCTCTAGGCCAATTAAGTGATAAGGCTTATACATCGCCGCATACCAGCCACTAGCATCAGTTTTAAGGCCATACTGTAAGAAGCAGTTGCGGACATATTCGTTCGGTGCTTCAAAGACAATATAAACGCCCCAACGTAAATCTCGAAAGACAGGGCGACCATCTCGCTCTACAGAAGAGACTACTTCAACAGTGCCTTTAAAGGGCAAGATACCGCCATCAGCTTCTGGTCTTAAGATGGTGGGCAAATCATCCACGCCACAGGGCGGAAACAACAAGCCATTTTTTGGTGGCCGTAAACCACAGGCATTCGAGACGGCAGCCATTTCAAGTGCAGACTTGGTGCCATCCAAAAAAGAATTAAACATTTGCGCATTAAAGTCACCGCTACCAACTTGCTCCGGGGTAAAACCGTAGTGCCCCCATACTGTGTCTGGAGTAGCTTGGTGATAGATCGGTAAATATTTTGTACCCTTACCTGCACAAATTACATCCATACCAATCGTCTCAGCCCAATCAACTAATTCAGCAATGAGGGATGGCTGATCTCCTGATGCCATTGAATAAATAATGCCAGCATCTGCAGCTTTTTTAGCTAGATAGGGACCCGCCAGCACATCGGCCTCTACATTCACCATGATGATATCTTTACCATGTTCACAGCATTTCAGGGCATGGTGAATGCCTGC
>JBAXGQ010000017.1:0-28026 GCA_037139315.1 Burkholderiaceae bacterium | reverse complement strand
GGCTCTTTAGGGGGTTTATGTGCAGGTTGGGTCTGGGAAGTATTGGGGCCAAACCAGGTATTTGCGATGGCATCGTTAGCTTGCTTGCTCGCCTTGATGGCGATTTATTTTGTACCTGATGATTCACACACTTTAGAGGCGAAACAAAAGCAGTGTTTAGCTTGAGGCTTTACATTGCGCCATAATTTGGACCGCCACTGCCTTCAGGCGTAAGCCAAATAATATTTTGGCTTGGATCTTTAATATCACAAGTCTTACAATGCACACAATTTTGCGCATTAATCTGCAGCTGTACTGAACCATTGGTTTCGAGGTACTCATACACACCGGCTGGGCAATAATGCTGCTCGGGACCGGCATAGATTTTATAATTTAGCGCTACTGGAATCGTTTTATCCAGCAAGGTTAAATGGCTAGGTTGATTTTCTTCATGATTCGCATTGGAAATAAAAACAGACGAAAGCCGATCAAAGGTAAGGCTGCCATCGGGTTTGGGATATTCAATGGGTTGATGCTGCGCGGCAGGGTCGAGGCATTCATGATCAGCATAGCGATTATGAATTGTCCAGGGCACATGACCCCCCATGATTTTTTGCTCTAAGCCAACCATCACGGTACCCAAATAAAGTCCTTTTGACATCCAGGGCTTGAAGTTACGCGTTTGTTTTAATTCTTGGTACAGCCAGCTGGCTTTAAAAGCAGCGGGGTATGCAGTAAGTAAATCGCCAGTGCGATTTTCGGCTATGGCAGTTACTGCTGCATCAGCCGCTAACATACCGGTTTTTATTGCAGCATGACTACCTTTAATGCGTGCAGCATTCAGGTAACCAGCATCGCAACCAATGAGGGCGCCACCGGGGAAAATAGTCTGTGGAAGGCTATTAAGACCGCCAGCTGTAATTGCGCGAGCGCCATACGCAATGCGTTTGCCACCAATAAAAGTAGGTCGTATATGCGGGTGAGTTTTATAGCGCTGAAACTCTTCAAAGGGGCTAAGGTAGGGGTTGCGGTAGGACAGACCAACGACGATACCTACGGCGACTAAATTCTCGCCATAGTGATATTGAAATGAGCCACCATAGGTGTCGTTCTGCAGGGGCCAACCAGCGGTATGAACGACTAGTCCAGGGTGATGCTGTTCGGGTTTGACTTCCCATAACTCTTTAATACCTAGGCCATAACTTTGGGGATCACTTTGGGCGTCGAGGGCAAAACGACTAATTAATTGTTTACCCAAGTGACCACGTGCACCTTCAGCGAACAAAGTATATTTACCATGCAATTCCATACCAAGTTGAAATTGCTCGCCGGGTAATCCTGCTTTATTTATACCTACAGCACCAGTAATGACACCAGAGACTGCGCCGGCTTTTGTATACATAATTTCAGCAGCGGGAAAGCCGGGAAAAATATCAACTCCTAAAGCTTCAGCTTGTTGGCCCAGCCAACGGGTGAGGTTGGCCAAGCTAACAATGTAATTACCATGATTTTTAAAACAATTGGGTAGTAGCCAATTGGGCACTGCATAGGATTGCTGGGCAGTCAAAAATAGAAAGCGATCAGCTGTAACGGCTGTCTCTACAGGCGCACCTAAAGTCTGCCAATTAGGGATGAGCTCATTTAAAGCGATTGGATCAATTACTGCGCCAGAGAGAATATGGGCGCCAATTTCTGAACCTTTTTCCAGCAAGCAAACACTAATTTCTTGTTGTTTACTTGCGGCTAGTTGCTTGGCCCGAATAGCAGCTGCTAGCCCTGCAGGACCACCGCCGACGATGACCAGGTCATAGGCCATCGACTCACGTGGCCCATACTGGTCAAGTAATTCCTCAGAAGTCATACGGCAAATAGGCAGTAGGGCGGTTTCATCAAGCTACAGTTTAGTTCTTTTTGGGGCTTTGCTGCGCTTGGGTTCATGGCAAACCAGTTATGATTAGCATTTATTTTCCATAATAAGGAATGAGAAGCGATGAATAAGGTTTTTTCTTCGGCGCAAGAGGCGCTAAGCGATATTATGCGGGACGGCCAAACTATTGCAGTTGGGGGCTTTGGATTATGTGGCATTCCAGAAGCCTTAATACTGGCAGTCAAGCGTCTAGGTTTTCAAAATTTAACGGCGATTTCGAATAACGCTGGCGTCGATGATTTTGGTTTGGGCATCTTATTGGTTTCGCGCCAAGTAAAAAAAATGATTGCCTCTTATGTTGGTGAAAATAAAGAATTCGAGCGCCAATATTTAGCCGGTGAATTGGAGTTGGAATTTACCCCGCAAGGCACTTTAGCTGAAAAATTACGCGCTGGTGGTTGCGGTATCCCGGCATTTTTTACCAAAACTGGAGTTGGCACAATCGTAGCAGAAGGTAAAGAAATTCGTAAATTTGATGGCCGCGAATATGTTATGGAGCGTTCCTTAGTTGCCGATATTTCGCTGGTTAAAGCGTGGAAGGCTGACCGAGCTGGCAATTTAGTGTATCGCTACACAGCACGTAATTTTAATCCGGTGGTTGCTATGGCTGGGTTAATTACGATTGCGGAGGTGGAAGAAATTGTCGAAAATGGCATGCTTGATCCTGATGAAATTCACACCCCCGGAATTTATGTGCACCGTCTGGTCTTAAATCCGAATCCGGAAAAGCGCATTGAACAGCGCACCCTTTCGCAAGCAGCGGCTTAAGTATTCACTAAAGATGCCAGCCGAATACATGATGCAAAAAACTAATTAATAAGGAAGATTGAAATGCCTTGGAGTAGAGATGAGATGGCAGCCCGCGCTGCTAAAGAATTACGTGATGGTTACTATGTCAATTTAGGAATTGGCTTGCCAACCTTAGTGGCCAACCATGTGCCAGATGGCATGGAGGTTTGGTTGCAATCGGAAAATGGCATGCTGGGCATTGGACCTTTTCCAACTGAGGCCAATGTAGATGCTGATTTAATTAATGCGGGCAAGCAAACTGTGACCACCATTCCTGGCACAGCAATCTTTTCGTCCGCCGATTCATTTGGCATGATTCGCGGCGGCAAAATCAATATTGCTATTTTAGGAGCGATGCAAGTCAGTGAATTTGGTGATCTAGCGAACTGGATGATTCCAGGAAAAATGGTCAAGGGTATGGGCGGAGCGATGGATTTAGTGGCAGGGGTAAAAGATGTCGTGGTGCTAATGGAGCACGTAGCAAAGAAAAAAGATGGCACCGAAGAGTTGAAAATATTACCTAAATGTACTTTACCTTTAACAGGGGTGGGCGTGATTGACCGCATCATTACTGATTTATGCGTACTCGACATTACACCCAATGGTCTTAAGCTAGTGGAACTAGCGCCAGGCGTAACTAAAGAAGAGGTATTGGCAAAAACAGGCGCCAAGGTTGACGTAAGTGCAATAAAGACATGACCTGAATGGATCAAATGAAGGGGTTCGATGAATACGCATGAGCATCAAGAACGTCCTGTTGCTCATGCGCATGCCCATACAGAGGAAGAGTTAGTCGCCTCCAGCGCCTTACATGCGCATAAAAAAGGGGATGCTAAGCATACCCACTCTAAACAAATTAATAACCAGCATTTATTAGCTATTGCCTTGGTATTGACCTTGGGCTTTTCCTTGGTTGAGGCTATTGCCGCCTATTGGGCAGGATCTTTGGCTCTACTCTCAGATGCGGGTCATATGGTGACCGATGCAGCAGCCCTAGGGCTGGCTTTGCTAGCGCAAATTATTTCTCGCCGTCCGCCATCGCCGCGTCATTCGTTTGGCTATGGCCGGGCTGAAGCCCTGGCTGCCTTTATCAATGGTATTGCGATGTTAGCTTTGGTGGTGTGGATTGTATTTGAAGCGATCTCACGCTTATTTACACCACATCAAGTCGATGGCATTGTGGTCTCTGTAGTTGCTGCGATTGGTTTATTGATGAATATCGTCGTTGCTTGGGTTTTATCGCGGGATCGTAAAAGCGTCAATACGCGCGCTGCATTAGTGCATGTGATGGGCGATTTACTCGGTTCTGTAGCGGCCTTGTTATCCGGTGTGATTATTCAATTTACTGGGTGGATGCAGGCGGACTCCTGGCTGTCAATTCTGGTTTCCTTATTAATTCTAAAATCAACTTACGGAATTTTGCGCGAGTCTTATCATTTCTTAATGGAAGGCGTGCCTCTACATATTGATTATTTAGAGGTAGGGCGAGATTTGCGGGCAATACCGGGCGTGCTCTCAGTACATGATTTGCATGTCTGGGAAATGGCCCCTAGTTTTCCTGCACTCATTGGCCATATTGAAGTCGAGCACATTGCTGACTGGCCTGCGGTAATGGCACGAATTAATACGATGTTGTTAAATAAACATGGTATAGATCATGTGACTTTACAGCCCGAAGAAATGCATGAGACTGAGGCAGAGAATAACAATAAGCTGGATTTGCATCGTCAACAATCTACAGAAACAAAAGCAGCGCTTGAAATACAAGGCGGCGACACCTTTTATGTCGAATGTGCGCACTCAGGTGGTTTGCACCGCATGGCATATCACGCATGGGGCAACCCCCTCAACTCTAAGGTATTAATTTGTGTACATGGCCTAACTCGGCGAGGTAGCGACTTTAAGCAATTAGCCTTGGCGATGAGTTCTGAATATTATGTAGTTTGCCCCGATGTAGTGGGGCGCGGCGAGTCTGAGTGGTTAAGTAATCCAATGCTCTATGGAATACCGCAATATGTAAGCGATATGGTCACGTTAGTAGCCCATTTGGGAGTTGCCAAGGTAGATTGGTTTGGTACCTCGATGGGCGGAATGATTGGGATGGTGTATGCGGGTATGGCCGATTCACCCATTCGCAAATTATTACTCAATGATGTTGGACCCCGAATTGAGCCAGCAGCATTAAAACGCTTGGGTTCTTATGTTGGTAAGCCATTACGTTTTACCAACCGGGCTGATGCTTTAGCGCAGTTAAATTTGCTTTGTACTCCATTTGGGGAGCATACCGATGCAGAATGGGATGAATATAACGGCCCACATTTAGTTGAGCATGAAGGGGGGTGGAATGTCCATTACGACCCCGCCATTGCGGTACCTTTTGCGGCCGTCAATGCAATTACTGCCGCCGCTGGTGAGATGGCGTTATGGCATAGCTTTGAGCAGATTCAGGTACCAATTCTGATTGTGCGCGGCGCAGAATCAGACTTACTCTCGCAAGCAACCGTCGCAGAAATGTGCCGTCGTAATGCGCATGCACGTAGTATTGAAATTCCCTTAGTTGGTCATGCCCCTGCATTTATTAAGCCCGCACAAATTAGTCTGGCCAAAGTATTTTTTAATTAGTCGTATCCGTATCTATAAAACCCCTTGATCATTTAGTGATGCCCACCGCAAAACTGACTCATGATCTTGTGCTCGACCCATGGTATGGAGAAGATGCCGAGGTGCATGCAAATGGCGTGCATACCATTCTGCAAGCTCTTGGCCTTGATGCTAGTAGCCTTACTGCTGCTAGCCACATGCACTATACGCAAAATAAAGAAGCCTTAGTTAAGTTAATTGGCGCCGATGCAGCCCATCTATTGCTCGGCTTTCGGGGCTTACGCCAAGCGCAAGCAAAACTAATGGGGAAAAATGGGGTAGCGAGTGTTGCCGGACAAGAAGAACTGTTGCGCAAAATGCTTTTGGCTTTTGGCAATGACTTACGAGTGGTGCTGATTTACTTAGCGTCTCGCCTACAAAGTTTACGGTGGATTACCCGCGAAGCCATTTCGATGCCTAGCCCCTGGGCCAAAACGATTCTAGAAATTGATGCAAGTTTGGCCAATCGTTTAGGTATTTGGCAAATGAAATGGGAAATGGAAGATCTTGCATTTCGCTTAGTTTCGCCAATGGACTATCGCAACATTGCCAAGATGCTGGATGCCAAGAGAATGGCACGCGAAAGTTTGATTAAAAAGGTAATTACCCAATTACAGACAGAGCTGGCGAATGAAAAAATTATTTGCGAGGTTCAGGGACGCCCAAAACATATTTATAGTATTTGGAAAAAAATGCAAGGGAAGTCTTTGGAGTTTGCTAATTTGTATGACGTACGGGCATTTCGGGTAGTGGTCAACGATATACAGGAATGCTATGGCGTATTGGGTTTAGTCCACCAGCTTTGGCAACCTATCCCACGCGAGTTTGATGACTATATTGCCCGCCCAAAATTAAATGGTTACCAATCTTTACATACAGTAGTTATGAATGAGGCAGGCATCCCATTTGAAATTCAAATTCGTACACAAGACATGCATCAGCAAGCAGAGTTTGGTTTAGCTGCGCATTGGCGTTACAAAGAAGGTTCACAGCAGGGCACACTTAGCGCAGCCAGTGCTTATGAACAGCAAATTGCCTGGGCTCGGCAGTTAATTGCTTGGAAGGACGATGCTTGGGAGCATTTAAAACATCATGAAATAGATGGACACATTTATGTTTTAACGCCGCTTGGCAAAGTCATTGCCCTTGAAAAGGGCTCAACACCAATTGATTTTGCTTATGCTGTGCATACCGACCTTGGCCATCGCTGCCGCGGAGCGCATGTGGATGGCGCCATGGTGCCATTAGATACCGAATTGGCTAATGGGCAAACAGTAGACATCATTGCGGTAAAACAGGGTGGACCATCGCGCGATTGGATTAGTCCCGATCGTACATATTTGCAGTCGCACCGCGCACGCTCGAAAGTGCGGGCTTGGTTTAATGCGCTAGATGTCGAATCTTTAGCCTCACCAAATAAACCGCCTACAGAAACAAAAACTGTCAAACCACCGCAGTCGATTGTTTTACATCCTGGCGCTCGTCAGGGGGCGAGCCATAGTGACGTCCTGGTAGTTGGCATTGATTCTTTATTAACCCAGCTTGCGCGCTGCTGTCGACCAGTGCCGCCCGATGCAATCGTTGGGTTTGTAACCTTAGGTCGTGGGGTGTCGATTCATCGTCGCTCATGCAAAACCTTTTTGAAGCTTTTAGAGCGTGCGCCCGAACGGGTGATACAAACTGCCTGGAATGAGCCAGCAGGATCTACATCCAATCCGCCAGATCATTCAGGTAAAGCAGGCAAGCCTAATAAGCCGATTAAATCTGGCAAGCAAGAGCGTCTTTATCCAACCGACCTGACGGTACTTGCTTTAGATCGACCCGAGCTCTTACGCGAGTTATTTGAAATTATTACCCGCCAAGGAGTGCATGTCATTGATTTACGTAAATCAGCTAAACGCGGGCAGGTTCAAATCGTCTTTACGATTGAAATTAGTAACACCGTAGCACTGCGGTTAGTGCAAAACAGCCTCGAAGATGTGACCGGAGTACTAGAGGTGCAGCGGCGGTGATAAACTCCTGACTGATATAGGCTCGTAGCTCAGCTGGTTAGAGCACCACCTTGACATGGTGGGGGTCGTTGGTTCGAGTCCAATCGAGCCTACCAACGAATTGACCCGAATTGACCCGGAATGGCGAATGGGAGTATGAATGCTGGCAGTAAGCTTACCTGATGGTTCGAAGCGCGAGTTTGCTGCGCCGGTAACCGTTGCTGAAGTTGCACAAAGTATTGGCAGTGGCCTGGCTAAAGCCGCCTTAGCTGGCATAGTGGATGGTCGTTTAGTCGATTTGAGTTTTACGCTCGATCACGACGTGCAATTGGCGATTGTGACTGATAAAAGTCCCGAGGCGCTAGATATTGTGCGGCACTCGACGGCGCATTTATTGGCTTACGCAGTTAAAACGCTTTTTCCCACGGCGCAGGTAACCATTGGGCCAGTAATTGAAAATGGGTTTTATTATGATTTTTCATTTCATCGCCCATTTACGCCAGAGGACTTAACAGCCTTAGAAAACCGCATGCTGGAATTGGCGAAGAAAAATGAGCCAGTTTTACGGCAAGTGCTTCCGCGCGATCAAGCCATTGCATTATTTAAGGCGCAAGGCGAACTTTATAAAGCAGAAATTATTGGCAGTATTCCTGCTGATCAAGACGTCTCACTTTATAGCGAAGGCAGTTTTACCGATTTATGTCGTGGCCCGCATGTTCCCTCAACCGGTAAATTAAAAGTTTTTAAGTTAATGAAGGTCGCTGGGGCTTATTGGCGGGGCGATAGTAAAAATGAAATGCTGCAACGAATTTATGGCACTGCTTGGTTAACGAAAGAGGATCAAGAAGCCTATTTGCATATGCTGGAAGAGGCTGAAAAGCGCGATCATCGCCGTCTCGCCAAGCAGCTCGACTTATTTCATTTCCAAGATGAGGCACCCGGCCTCGTATTTTGGCATCCGAAGGGTTGGGCGATCTGGCAAGAGGTTGAGCAATACATGCGCCGAGTCTATCAACAAGAAAACTACCAAGAAGTCAAAGCGCCGCAAATTTTAGATCGTTCGTTATGGGAAAAATCGGGGCATTGGGAAAACTATAAAGATAATATGTTTACGACCGATTCTGAAAATCGGGTCTATGCTTTAAAGCCAATGAATTGCCCAGGTCATGTGCAAATTTTTAATTCCGGCTTGCATAGTTATCGCGAGTTACCATTACGTTTAGGCGAATTTGGGCAATGTCATCGCAATGAGCCATCCGGCGCTCTTCATGGTTTGATGCGGGTACGCGGCTTTACGCAAGATGATGGCCATATTTTTTGCACCGAAGACCAAGTGCAAAGTGAAGTGGCTACTTTTGATAAAGCGGTGCGCGCGGTTTACGCTGATTTTGGTTTTACTGAGGTGGTCGTGAAATTGGCTTTACGTCCTGAGAAGCGGGTGGGAACTGATGCAATTTGGGATAAAGCGGAAAACGCCTTACGGGGTGCTTTAAGCGAATCTCTTGGGGCCACAGGTCAAACTTGGGAGGAGTTACCCGGCGAAGGTGCATTTTATGGCCCCAAAATTGAATACCACCTGAAAGACTCCATTGGCCGGTCTTGGCAGTGCGGCACCATGCAAGTTGACTTTTCAATGCCTGAACGCCTTGGCGCTGAATATGTGGCTGAAGATAATAGTCGGCAGGTACCGGTCATGCTGCACCGCGCGATCGTGGGCTCCTTAGAGCGTTTTATCGGTATTTTGATCGAAAACCATGCTGGTGCTATGCCCAGTTGGCTAGCCCCCATCCAAGCAGTAGTCCTTAATATTTCTGAAAATTCTGCTGCATATGCGCAACAAATTCAGCAAATCCTGAAAAAACAAGGGTTTAGGGTTGAGTCCGATTTGCGAAATGAGAAAATTACCTATAAAATACGCGAGCATGCATTACAGAAAGTGCCTTATTTGCTCGTTGTTGGCGATAAAGAGCTTGAAAGTAATACAGTGGCCGTTCGTGCCCGTGGCGGAGTCGATTTAGGCGTAATGCCTTTAGATGCCTTCGTTGCCCGACTCCAGCAGGATATTGTCCAGAAAGTCGGTCCCGAGCTAGTGAGCTAGGGCTTTGGGTGAGGTTGACGGTTTTTATTGTTTTTTATAAGGAATTAGAAGATCGCTACTGATAAATTGCAGCGCATTAACGGGGAAATAACTGCTCCTGAAGTGCGTTTGATTGGGTCTGACGGGGAAGCCGTTGGTGTAGTTAAGTTGTTAGATGCCTTAAGGATGGCTGAGGAGCAAGAAACCGATTTGGTCGAAATTGCTCCCACTGCGTTGCCTCCCGTAGCTCGTTTAATGGACTTCGGTAAATTTAAGTATCAAGAAGCCAAGCGTCAGCATGAAGCCAAGTTGAAGCAAAAGGTAATCCAGGTTAAAGAAGTGAAATTTCGGCCTGGTACTGATGATGGTGATTATGGTGTGAAGTTGCGCAATTTAATTCGCTTCTTAGAAGATGGCGATAAAACAAAAATTACGCTGCGGTTTCGTGGTCGGGAAATGGCCCACCAAGAAATCGGAGCAAGAATGCTGGACCGTTTGAAATTAGATCTTGAGCCTTTTGGTCAAGTAGAACAATTTCCTAAAATGGAAGGCCGTCAAATGGTGATGGTCTTATCTCCAGCAAAAAAGAAATAAGCATGCGTTTATAAGCGCATGAGAAGAGCAGCAACAGCTGCCGAGGTTGTAGTAGTTAGTTGTGTGAGTCAAGGTACAGGAAGTGTAGCCGTCGGTTGCCACCTTAGATCACGAGAGAATGAAAGGGAGTAGTCATGCCCAAGATGAAAACCAAAAGTAGCGCTAAAAAGCGCTTCACGGTTCGCGCTAGCGGATCGATTAAACGGGGTCAGGCTTTTAAACGCCACATCCTCACCAAAAAAACCACTAAAAATAAGCGTCAATTACGTGGCTCAACCGAAGTAGCTAAAGCAGATGTGAAGTCAATTCGCGCTATGCTGCCCTACGCATAAACCCAGACTAGATAGGAGAATTTAATGTCAAGAGTCAAACGTGGGGTTACCGCTAGAGCCCGTCATAAAAAAATTACCGATGCTGCTTCAGGCTATCGTGGTCGACGCAATAACGTCTTTCGCGTTGCTAAAGAAGCAGTTATGCGCGCAGGCCAATATGCCTATCGCGATCGCCGTAACAAAAAACGGGTATTCCGTGCTTTATGGATTGCCCGTATTAATGCTGCTGTTCGCGAACATGATATGAGCTATAGCGTATTTATGAATGGCATGAAAAAAGCCCAGATCGAACTTGATCGTAAAGTGCTTTCCGATATGGCCATCATGGATAAAGAAGCATTCGCTGCTTTGGTTACGCGGATTAAATCCACTGTAGCTGCTGCTTAATTTACTATTCATTAAGCTAGGCAAAGATGGTTTCGCTCGACCAACTTGTCGAGGATGCCAAACGCGATTTCGCTAAGGCTGTCGATCCGGCAGCCTTAGAGGATGCTAAGGCGCGGTATCTCGGTAAAGCGGGAATACTTACTGAGCGCCTCAAAGCGCTTGGTAAGCTGTCGCCTGATGAGCGCAAGCTTGCTGGCGCTGAAATTAATCTCGTTAAAACCGCCGTTGAAAGCGCACTACAAGCTCGACGCCAAGCTTTGTCAGAGGCAGTTCTGCATTTACGTTTAGCAGCTGAAGCAATTGATGTTTCACTGCCTGGGCGTGGGCAGCAGGTTGGCAGTTTGCATCCTGTCATGCGTACCTGGGAGCGGGTCGAGGCAATTTTTCATTCGATTGGCTTCGAAGTAGCACAAGGCCCAGAAATTGAAACCGACTGGTTTAATTTTTCCGCACTCAATAGCCCTGAAAATCATCCGGCGCGCTCGATGCAAGATACGTTTTACGTTGATAGCAACGATGGCCAAGGTAAGCCCTTATTGTTGCGTACTCATACCAGCCCGATGCAGGTGCGTTATGCAAGCGAGCACGTAAAAAAATATGCTAATGCTGCGGTGATGCCGCCGATTAAAGTCATTGCCCCTGGGCGAACCTATCGGGTCGATAGCGATGCAACGCACTCGCCTATGTTTCATCAGGTTGAAGGTTTGTGGATTGGCGAACAAGTCTCTTTTGCTGATCTTAAAGGGGTATATACCAATTTTTTGCGTACATTTTTTGAAACCGATGCTTTGGAGGTTCGCTTCCGGCCCTCGTATTTTCCCTTTACTGAACCCTCGGCAGAAATCGATATGGCTTTTGGTAGCGGTAAGTTAGCTGGCCGTTGGTTAGAGATTTCAGGTGCGGGACAAGTGCACCCTAAGGTTTTGCGTAACATGGGCATCGATGCTGAGCGCTATACCGGCTTCGCTTTTGGCTCTGGGCTAGAGCGCTTAACCATGTTGCGTTATGGAATTGATGATTTACGGTTATTTTTTGAAAACGATTTGCGCTTTCTAGCGCAATTTCCAGCTTAAGCGCATATGCAATTTTCTGAATCGTGGCTCCGTCAATATGTCAATCCCGCTTTGGATAGCGCTGGATTAGCGCATGCAATGACTATGGCAGGCCTAGAAGTCGAGGAGCAGTATGCGGTTGCGCCACCATTTACCAAAGTTGTTGTGGCAGAAATTCTGTCAACGGAGCAGCATCCGGATGCCGATCGTTTGCGGGTTTGTAAAGTAAATGCGGGAACTGGGGAGGAGCTAACCATTGTTTGCGGGGCGCCCAATGCACGAGCTGGTATCAAGATCCCTTGTGCATTAGTTGGCGCTAGCTTGCCAACAGCTGAAGTTGGCGGCAAACCTTTGTTGATTAAAGTGGGTAAGTTACGTGGTGTAGAAAGTCAAGGTATGTTGTGCTCGGGCCGAGAATTGGGCTTAGGTGACGATCACGCTGGTATTTATGAGCTTCCTGCAGACGCGCCGATTGGGGAAGACATTCGGCACTATTTGCATTTAGATGAACAAATATTTGTCGTCAAGTTAACGCCCAATAAGGCAGATTGCTTGTCATTAATTGGCATGGCACGTGAAGTTGCAGCCATTACTAAAGTACCTTTACAGCGCCCGCCAGTAAAAGCGCCTGCAGTCGCTATTGCGGATCAATTAAAGGTCAATATCATCGATAGTGATTTATGCGGACGTTTTGCGGGCAGGATTATTCGTGGTGTTAACGCAGCGGCACCAACACCGGCATGGCTTGTGCAGCGCTTGAAGAGTGCAGGCCAGCGTAGTATTTCGGCTTTGGTCGATATATCTAACTATGTGATGTTGGAAATGGGTCAGCCAAGTCATGTTTTCGATTTAGACCGATTAGTGGGTGACTTAAGTGTGCGCTGGGCTAAGCCTGGCGAAAGCATTGAATTATTAAATGGCCAAACTCTTATACCTGTGCCGGCTGATGCCGAACCGACTTCACAAATTACTAATGGCGTAGGTGTAGTGGCAGATGAAAACGGCTTAGTGAGTTTAGCTGGAATTATGGGTGGCAATAACTGTGCAGTTAGCGATAAGACCGCCAACATTTATGTGGAAGCTGCCTTTTGGTGGCCAGCAGCGATTCAGGGTAGGGCGCGACGCTTTAACTTTACAACCGATGCTGGACACCGTTTTGAGCGTGGCGTTGATCCTCAGGCTACGGTAGAGTGTTTAGCTTACTTATCCGCCCTAATCATTGAAGTTTGTGGTGGTCAAGCTGGGCCGATTGACGATCAAATCCTTGCTTTGCCGGAACGTAAGCCAGTAAGCATGCGTTTAAAGCGCGCAATGCAAATTATTGGTATTCCATTAACTATTGAAGTTGTAAGCGACGTCTTCACGCGCTTGGGTTTCGAGTTTAGTACTACGGCTAATGGTGACGAGACGATTTTTCAAGTGACACCTCCAAGCTATCGTTTTGATTTAGAGATTGAAGAAGACCTGATTGAAGAGGTAGCCCGTCTATATGGGTTTGAGCATATTCCTGATTTACCCCCGCGTGGATTGTTGGCGATGCGAGCGACACCTGAACAGTTGCAGAGCATTCATACATTACGGCATCGTTTAGCCCAGCAGGGTTATCAAGAAGTCATTAATTTTGGCTTTACTGAGGCCGAGTTTGAGCAGCAACTCGCTAATTCGTCTACTAACTCGAGTCGGCCTATTCAGGTACTTAACCCAATTGCAGCCCAATATGCGGTCATGCGCAGTACCTTGCTGGGCGGCTTACTTACCAACTTGCGAGCTAACCTTAATCGGGGCGCTAGTCGTATGCGCTTATTTGAAGTAGGGCGTACTTTTAATTATGTTGATGGCGCTGATGAGCAGCGTGTACGCGATAGTGAAGATATCGTTGCTGGGGCAGTAGCAGGAATTTGGCAACCCCTGCGCGTTGCTGGTCTTGCCTATGGTTTTACCTGGCCAGAGCAGTGGGGCGTGAATAACAAAGTAGTCGATTTTTTTGATGTCAAAGGCGATCTAGAAACTATCCTGATGCCTTTGCAAATTCAAACTAGCACGATGACGCATGCTGCATTACATCCTGGTCGTTGCGCCGCAATTCAATTGGTAATGCCTAATGGCTTATTAACCATCGGCTGGGTCGGCGAGATCCATCCCGCTATTCAGCAAAAATTGGCTTTGCCGTTGGCGCCGATTGTTTTTGAGTTCGATTGGCAGGCGATCAGTTTGATCGATTTACCAAATCCTGGTGAAATTAGTAAATTACCTGCTGTGCAGCGTGATTTAGCAGTCGTGGTTAAGCAAGATTTACCGGCGCAATTAGCCTTGGATGCAATGCTGGCAGCACAGCAGGCCTTCGTGCAAAAAATTACTCTCTTTGATGAGTTTAGGTCGCAAGCTGATGCTAGCAGTGGCATTTCGAATGGCGCCTTAGCGGCAGATGAAAAAAGTTTAGCGTTTCGTGTCACGCTTCTAAATTCACTTGAAACCATGCAAGATGAACAGGTTGATGCTGCGATGGCTGCATTACTGGCCCAGCTAGAGAAAAAATGTGGTGCGCGCCTACGGTAGGTATATATTAGTAATAATTAATTGAAAATTGAATAAAAATTTAAGGTTAAAAAGGTAATTTTAATGAATCAGACATCTCATGCCCACCTTACTGTAACTAAAAACGAACTTTCTGAGGCCTTGTTTGATCAAGTAGGTCTTAATAAGCGTGAAGCCAAAGACATGATCGATGCATTTTTTGATCGGATTGCTGAATCACTTGAAACTGGCACTGAAGTAAAAATTTCTGGTTTTGGTAATTTCCAATTACGTAATAAATCTGCACGCCCTGGTCGTAATCCTAAAACTGGTCAAATGATTCCTATTGATGCACGACGAGTGGTAACCTTTCATGCAAGCCAAAAACTCAAAGACGCAGTAGAAATTCAAACGGATTTGGCTCAGGCTTAAATTTAAGCAGGCTTTGTTTATCACCCTAATTCATTTTGACCGAATTACTACCGCCCATACCAACTAAACGCTATTTCACGATTGGTGAGGTAGCCAGTTTATGTGGTGTTAAATCTCATGTATTACGCTATTGGGAGCAGGAGTTTGTACAACTCCGACCACAAAAGCGGCGAGGTAATCGACGTTACTACCAGCATCACGAGGTCATCTTAATCCGTAAAATTCGTTCTTTGCTCTATGAAGAGGGCTTTACGATTGGTGGTGCTCGCAATCGTTTGGATGAGGCGCGTGGTAGTTTAAAACTGCGCTCAGAGTTAGAGGCTGTAGTACACATCTTGTCGCTATAGTTGCTCGGCAACTGATACAATTTTAGTTTCGTCGGGGCGTAGCGCAGCCTGGTAGCGTACTTGCATGGGGTGCAAGTGGTCGGAGGTTCAAATCCTCTCGCCCCGACCATTCTCATGTTTCAGCCTCTTATTCAAGGCTCTCTGTATGCAAACTTTACCCACTCAAAACGTCTCGACACCGCAGGATTTTTTCGGACTGACGATTCCCTTTCTCGATTTTATTGGTGTCATTCCCGAGTTTGCAGAGGCCGGTAAGTCACGCATTCGGGTTGATTTACGTCCTGAACTACACAATAGCTTTCAGGTTGCCCATGGCGGCTTGATCATGACCTTACTTGATTTTGCGATGGCTGCTGCAGCCCGCAGTATGCATGAACATGCTCTTGGGATGATCACTATTGATATGACTGCAAGCTTCATGCGACCCTCAACCGGAATTTTGATTGTCGAGGGTAAATTACTAAAAATTGGTAAAACAGTGAATTATTGTGAGGCTGAGGCTCTCAATGAAGCAGGTGAGGTAACTGCAAAGGCATTGGGTAGCTTTATGTTACGTCGCTAAGCCGGCATCTTTACTAACTTATACTCGCTCTTCGCAAAAATAATTATAACTATTTACTTTAATTTAATATCCTAAGTTGTTGTTTTAATTTAATATATTATTTTTATAGTCGATTAATAAAAAGATTAATATAGTCCATTTATTAATAGGTTAATATCTAATATTCTATATATATTTTTTGATTGATACACAATTGAAAATTAATCTTAATAATTGAAACTATCACCTATCAGGTTATGGTAATTTTATTCATCCGTATTTAAAATTTGGAGTAATAGCAATAATGGTAAGTTACACCGATTTATTAGCCCAACGCGATCAATTAGATCAACAAATTAAAGATGCAATTCAGCGCGAAAAGGCTGAAGGCATAGCACAAGCTAAAGTCATTATTGAACGTTATAAATTAGAGGTAGGCGATTTATTTAACCGTAAATCTGCTTCCCGTGGGGCAAGCGGCAAGGTGGCACCAAAGTACCGTAACCCCAGCACGGGGGATACGTGGACTGGCCGCGGCAAAGCCCCCAAATGGATTGAGGGCCGGGACCGCACCAGTTTTACCATCTAATAACTGTGCATTTAGGCCCAGTCATATTTTTTCGATAAGCCCTCAATAAATATCTGTTCAAGCTGTTGCTTTGTGGTTTGTGAGTTATCCGCCGGATACCCCAAAATGAGTGGGTTTTTTAAGATATCTTGATTTTGGGCTGAATTGGCGTTTTCAGCGCTTGGCTGAGGCTGGATCACCCCTGAATTTTCTCCGGCCAACTGAATAACGCCCGGGTGAAGCTGCGCAAAACCTTCGTCAACCAAAATAGGAATGCGTTGCGTAAGTTCATTTTTGCTTAAATAATGAATGATATGTACCTGTTCAACAGGGGGAATGAAAGCGTCAAGATAAATTAAGTCGGGGGCACTAGACACAGCTTGCATTAAGCCCTCAAGGCTATCGAGTGACCAGAGTAGGTCAACCTTTAGAGTCCAGTCACGACAAATATCTAGTAATTCTTCGCGGTTTTCAATGCGCCGAAAAATTGCCATGACAAGGCAGTTACCAGATACTTTTTGCCGCATCAGCTGTTTGCGACGAGTTAATTGTTTTTCTAAGGAGGCTGCCAGGATGCGGCGATGGCCTCCGTAGGTTTTCCAGGCGATGAGCTCACCGACTTCAACCATTTTTTGGACAGTACCTAAGGATACTTGGAGGATTTTGGCGCTTTGGCGTGTACTGAAATAGTCTGCAGCTTGGTTAATGGCTTTCATTATTGGTAAATTTCTTTCTGTTTTATGAAGGTTCAAGCATATAAATCATTTTGAGTGGAAGCAGTCAGTTTTGGCTGAAAGGGGCGTAGGAAATTTCTTATTCAGCAGTCAGAATGTGGGTAGTTCATACTTCGAACCCTCAAAACCCTATTAGTAACAAGCTTAATCATGCTAATATGAGCGTAATTAGTAGATTTAATCAGTGATCAGTTCGCAATTTGGTGAAGCCAGAGCGCGGATGGTTTAAACCACAGTTTTTTTCGGGATACCCGATGAAAGGTGAGCATCATGATGGAAGCTTCAATAGGCTCGTCCTATTTATTTGGCGGAAACGCGCCCTATGTAGAAGACTTGTATGAGTCTTACTTACTCGATCCCAATTCTGTATCTGACCATTGGCGTACCTATTTTGATAATGTCAATCGTGTGCCCTCCGTTGATGGCGGTAATCACCCTGATATTGCCCATGCACCAATCGTAGCTTCTTTTGCAGAGCGCGCGAAGCAGGGTCCGATTCGTAAAGTCAGCGACTCAGTTGATGCTGAAATGGGCCGCAAACGGGTTGCGGTTCAACAGCTAATTGCTGCATATCGTAACGTTGGTAATCGCTGGGCCAATATTGATCCGTTAAAACGGACTGAGCGCCCTGATATTCCTGAATTAAATCCCGCTTTCTATGGATTTAGCGACGGGGATATGGATATTGTCTTCAATATTAGTAATACGTATTTTGGTAAAAATACGATGACCCTGCGCGATTTATTGCAGGCTTTGCGCGAAACCTATTGTGGCACGATTGGCGCTGAAGTAATGTATATCGCCGACCAAAAAATTAAAAAATGGTGGCAAGAAAAATTAGAATCAGTACGCTCAACCCCGCGCTTTAATCTTGAAGAGAAGCGCCAAATTTTAGATCGTGTAACTGCAGCTGAGGGCCTTGAGCGCTATTTACAAGCCAAATACGTAGGCCAAAAGCGGTTTTCTCTTGAGGGCGGTGAAAGTTTTATCGCCAGCATGGACGAATTAATTCGGGGTGCAGGAATTAAAGGTATACAAGAAATCGTGGTGGGCATGGCGCACCGCGGCCGTTTAAATATGCTGGTCAATGTTTTAGGCAAGATGCCGAAGGATTTATTTGCTGAATTTGAACATACGGCACCAGAAGATCTGCCGTCGGGTGACGTTAAATACCATCAAGGGTTTTCTAGTGATATTTCCACGCCAGGGGGCCCAGTTCATGTGTCTTTGGCCTTTAATCCCTCCCATTTAGAAATTGTTGATCCGGTTGCTGAGGGTTCAGCGCGCGCTCGTATGGAGCGCCGCGGAGATTTAAATGGTGATCAAGTCTTGGCTGTTTTGGTTCACGGAGATGCCTCGATTGCTGGACAAGGGGTAGTGCAAGAAACTTTAGCGATGTCAGAGGTAAGGGGTTATTCCACTGGCGGTACGGTACACATTGTGATTAATAATCAAATTGGCTTTACTACCTCTGATCCGCGTGATTTACGTTCTAGCCTCTATTGCACTGACATTATGAAAGTGATTGATGCTCCCGTCTTGCATGTCAACGGTGATGATCCTGAGGCTGTTGTACTGGCGACGCAGTTAGCTTTAGATTTTCGTAGCACTTTTAAGAAAGATGTGGCGATCGATATTGTTTGCTTTCGTAAGCTAGGCCATAACGAGCAAGATTCACCAGCAATGACCCAGCCCCTAATGTATAAAATTATTGCGGCTCATCCTGGTACGCGCAAAATGTATGCCGATAAATTAGAGACCCAAGGCATCATTCCTGCTGGTAGCGGAGATTTGATGGTGAAAGAGTTTCGCGCGGCAATGGATGAAGGTAAACAGACTTCTGATCCGGTTTTAAGTAATTTCAAAGGTAAGTTTGCCGTTGATTGGTCGCCATTTCTGAATAAAAAATGGACCGATCATGCCGACACTGCAATTCCTTTGGCCGAATGGAAACGCTTAGCAGCTCGTATTACGACTATTCCGCCCGACTTTAAAGCACATCATTTGGTTGAGAAGGTGATTGCCGATCGCGCTGCTATGGGACGGGGTGAAATCAATGTTGATTGGGGTATGGGTGAGCATATGGCCTTTGCCTCATTAGTTGCTAGTGGTTACCCAGTGCGTTTATCGGGTGAAGATAGTGGCCGCGGGACTTTTACGCACCGCCATGCTGTCTTGCACGATCAAAATCGCGAGAAATGGGATATTGGTACCTATGTGCCTTTGCATCATGTGGCTAAAGATCAAGCCCCATTCACCATAATTGATTCGATTCTTTCCGAGGAAGCTGTGCTTGGCTTTGAATATGGCTATGCATCTGCTGAGCCCAATACGTTGACAATTTGGGAGGCCCAGTTTGGAGACTTTGCCAATGGCGCCCAAGTTGTGATTGATCAATTTATCGCCTCAGGTGAAGTCAAGTGGGGCCGAGTGAACGGCCTAGTGATGATGCTGCCGCATGGTTATGAAGGGCAAGGCCCAGAACATTCGTCAGCCCGTTTAGAGCGTTTTATGCAACTGTGCGCAGATACGAACATGCAGGTAGTGCAACCCACTACGGCCGCACAAATTTTTCACGTCTTACGTCGTCAAATGATTCGGCAGTTTCGTAAGCCGCTGATATTGATGACTCCAAAATCATTATTACGCAATAAAGAAGCCGCCTCGCCTTTAGTTGAGTTCACCAAAGGCCAATTTCAAACTGTCTTGCCTGATACAGATGTGTCTCTTGATCCAAAGGAAGTGACACGCTTAATTATCTGCTCGGGTAAGGTCTATTACGATTTAGTGAAAATGCGGGCCGATAAGAAGTCTACCGATACAGCGATCATTCGCCTCGAACAACTCTATCCATTTCCGCATAAGGCGATCGCAACCGAGCTGAAGAAATACGCCCAACTGGAAGAGGTTGTGTGGTGTCAAGATGAGCCACAAAATCAAGGTGCCTGGTTTTTTGTGCAACATAATATTTTAGAAAATATGGGCGACGGCATGCGCTTAGCTTACGCAGGTCGTCCAGCATCGGCATCGCCGGCAGTTGGCTATGCGCATTTGCATCAAGAGCAGCAAAAATCATTGCTTAACTCTGCTTTTGCAAAATTAAAAGGTTTTATCGTGACAAAAAATAAATAAGTCGATTGATCAATTTTAGGAAAAGATATGTCTATATTTGAGGTTAAAGTTCCGCAACTTTCTGAATCTGTTACGGAGGCAACTTTATTAAAGTGGCGAAAAAAACCTGGCGAAGCGGTAGCCCAAGATGAAATTCTGATTGAGATTGAAACTGATAAAGTTGTTTTAGAGGTGCCCGCGCCTTCGGCTGGAGTGTTAATGGAAATACTGCAGCCAGATGGTGCTACGGTTGTAGCTGAGCAATTAATTGCCAAGCTCGATAGTACCGCTACTCCTTCTGTTGCGGCGCCGCCTGCTACTGCAGAAGCAAAGTCTGCTCCACCAGCTTCTAAAGCTACCCCCGCTGCAGTAAGCGCAGCACCTTCAGCAGCAAAATTAATGGCTGAGCAAAACTTAAGTTCTACTGCAATTAGTGGTAGCGGCCGTGATGGTCGGATTACAAAAGGCGATGTGCTTACTGCTGTAGCTAGTGGTGCAACTAAGCCGGCAAAATCGACTCAATCATCTTTACCTCCTATAGCAATGCCCTTGGGTGATAGGCCCGAAGAGCGGGTACCAATGAGCCGCTTGCGCGCTCGCATTGCTGAGCGTTTACTCGAGTCACAAGCCAATAATGCCATCTTGACTACGTTTAATGAAGTCAATATGGCACCAGTTATTGCGATGCGGAATAAATATAAAGAGGTGTTTGAAAAAACCCATGGGGTAAAGCTTGGCTTTATGTCTTTCTTTGTTAAGGCGGCTACCCATGCCTTGAAAAAATTTCCGTTATTAAATGCTTCGGTTGATGGCAACGACATTATTTATCATGGTTATTTCGATATTGGTATTGCCGTTAGCTCGCCGCGGGGATTGGTAGTGCCGATTTTGCGCGATGTAGATCAGATGAATCTAGCGCAAATTGAATTAAAAATCGCTGAATTTGGCGTGAAAGCCCGCGAAGGAAAATTATCGATCGAAGAATTAACGGGTGGCACGTTTTCAATTTCAAATGGCGGTGTGTTTGGCTCGATGTTATCGACGCCGATTATTAACCCCCCGCAGTCGGCTATTTTAGGAATTCATGCCACTAAAGAGCGACCGGTAGTAGAAGACGGTCAAATTGTTATTCGCCCCATTAATTACTTGGCACTATCTTATGACCATCGCATTATTGATGGCCGTGAAGCAGTGTTGGGCTTGGTGGCCATGAAAGAGGCAATTGAAGATCCTGCCCGCCTATTGCTTGATCTATAAGAAAGAGAACCATGAGTCCAGTTTTTGATGTGGTGGTGATTGGAGCTGGCCCAGGCGGTTATATAGCGGCAATACGCGCAGCACAATTGGGTTTTTCAGTGGCTTGTGTGGAGGCTAGCTCCTTTAATGACCCAAAGGGCGAAATCCGTCTAGGCGGTACTTGCCTTAATGTAGGCTGCATTCCGTCAAAGGCCTTGTTAGCTTCTTCAGAAGAGTTTGAAAAAATTGAACACAGCATTGCAGACCATGGCATTACTGTGGGGCAAGTCAGTATCGATATTAAAAAAATGCTTGCTCGCAAAGACGCTATTGTGACCAAAATGACAGGCGGTATTAATTATTTATTTCGCAAAAATAAAGTGACTTTACTGAAGGGGCATGCAGCTTTTGTAGGTAAAGAAGCTGCGGGCTATCAACTACAGATTGATGGCAAGACGCCGATGACTGTTACAGCTAAACAAGTGATTATTGCTACCGGTTCAAAGGCGCGGCACTTACCAACAGTTAAAGTTGATAACGTCATGATTTGCGATAACGAAGGTGCGTTGCAATTTGATACTGTTCCCAAACGGTTAGGCGTGATTGGCGCAGGTGTGATTGGCCTTGAGTTAGGTTCGGTGTGGCGACGCGTAGGTTCGCAAGTAACTATTTTAGAGGCTTTGCCTACTTTTTTAGGCGCCTGTGATACAGGCATTGCTGCCGAAGCTCAGAAAATTTTTACTAAACAGGGCTTAGATATTCAGCTCGGGGTAAAAATTGGTGAAGTAGTCATTACCAAAAAAGATGTCACGGTAAACTATCAAGATAGCGCGGGTAAGGCGCAAAAATTAGTGTGTGAACGTTTAATTATTTCAGTCGGCCGAGTGCCCAATACCGATGGGCTAAATTTGGCAGCAATTGGCTTGAAAACCGATGAACGCGGCTTTATACCAATCGATAACCATACCTGTGCCACCGCTATGCCAGGGGTGTATGCAGTTGGTGACGTGGTTCGTGGCCCCATGCTCGCACACAAGGCTGAAGATGAAGGCGTATTGGTGGCCGAAATAATAGCTGGACAAAAACCCCATATTGATTACAACTGCATTCCATGGGTAATTTATACCGATCCAGAAATTGCTTGGGTTGGTCAAACCGAGCAGCAACTAAAAGAAAGTGGCAGAGCTTTTAAAGCAGGGCAGTTTCCGTTTGCAGCGAATGGCCGTGCATTAGGTATGGGACGCTCCGACGGTTTCATTAAAGTGCTAGCTGATGCAAAAACAGATGCGGTTTTGGGGGTTCATATTATTGGCCCAAATGCATCTGACCTGATTGCTGAGGCTGCTGTGGCAATGGAATTTAAAGCTGCCGCAGAAGACATCGCCCGTATTTGTCATGCACACCCAAGCTTATCTGAGGTAATGCGTGAGGCTGCCCTTGCAACCGATCAGCGCGCATTAAACATGTAATTGAAAGTTGCTGAGTATTACCGCCATGAATTACAGTTGCATGGCTATCAAACGGATTCTGCGCAAGAGCGTGCAGTAGCTCGCTTGCAACTCTGCGAAGATGAATGGGTAGTCTACAAAGAAAAGCGCACTAACGCACTGAAGAAAAAACTTTTTCACCCTGAATTGCCTAGAGGCATTTATTTATGGGGTGGTGTAGGGCGGGGCAAATCTTTTTTAATGGACTGTTTTTACGCTGCTTCCCCAGTTGAGAAAAAGATTCGCATTCATTTTCATGAATTCATGCGCGGAGTACATCATGAATTACATGAATTATCGGGTTTAGTGAATCCGTTAGATGAGCTAGCTAAACGCATTTCTGAACGCTACCGCTTAATTTGTTTTGATGAGTTTCATATCAATGATATTGCTGATGCGATGATTTTATATCGCTTATTAAAGGCTTTATTTGAAGATCGGGTGCAATTCATTATGACCTCGAATTACCAGCCTGATGATCTCTATCCCAATGGCTTGCATCGCGATCGCTTATTGCCGGCAATTCAATTATTAAAAGATAAATTAGACATCTTGAATGTGGATGCTGGTTCTGATTATCGCCAGTTGCAAATGGCGCAAGTAGAGGCCTATTTATGTCCCTTAACAGCACAAAATCATTTAATTTTATTGGATACATTTAAGCGTTTGAGTGGTAATCGTGACGAGATGTCATGCCCTGTGCTGTTTATTGAGTCGCGGCAAATTCGCCCATTCCGCTTGGCTGAAGGAGTAGTATGGTTTGATTTTCAAACTCTGTGCGTTGGACCCCGCTCACAAAACGATTATCTTGAGCTGGCTACGCGCTTTCATACCATTATTCTGTCGGAGGTACCATATATGCCGCCCCGCATGACCAATGAAGCGCGGCGGTTTATTTGGCTAATTGATGTTTTATATGATCATAAAATCAAGTTGATTATGTCGGCACAAGTTCCTGCAGCTGCTCTGTATCCTGAGGGCCCGATCGTGGCTGAATTTGGTCGGACTGTATCGCGCCTAGTGGAAATGCAATCGCGTGCCTACCTCGATGCGCCGCGTCGAGTAATAAATACCAGCTTGACCTAAAATAGCTTGATGAACACGTCCCCCGTGCTAAATGCAGATTTGCATTGCCATTCTGTGATTTCCGATGGAACCTTATCGCCTGAGGCCTTGGCTGAGCGTGCACACCTTAATGGCGTCCAATTGTGGTCATTAACTGATCATGATGAGCTGGGTGGTCAGGTACGCGCCCAAGCTGCAGCCGCACTTTTAGGTATTGACTATGTGGCGGGAGTAGAAATTTCGATTACCTGGTTAGACCACACGGTGCATATCGTCGGTTTGGGTATTGATCCTAATCATCCTGGCCTAATTGAGGGGTTACGCCAAACGCGTGATGGCCGCCGTAATCGGGCTCAGGCAATGGCAGAGCAATTAGCGAAAGTGGGAATTAAGGGTAGTTTTGAAGGAGCACAACTCTATGCTGGTAATCCAGAATTAATTTCTCGCACCCACTTTGCGCGGTTTTTGGTTGAGCAAGGGTTTTGTAAAGATACCGAGACGGTATTTAAAAACTATTTAGTTGCTGGCAAGCCTGGTTATGTACAACATCGCTGGGCAACCTTAGAAAATGCTGTGCAATGGATTCGCAGTGCAGGTGGCGTTGCCGTGATTGCCCATCCAGGGCGCTATCATTTAACGCCGCTTCAAATGACCGAGTTATATGCGCAGTTTAAGGATTTAGGTGGATTAGGCATTGAGGTGGTAACCGGCAGTCATAGTCCTGATCAGTATCAAACTTTTGCCAAAATTGCGGTTGATTATGGTTTTATGGGTTCGCGGGGTTCTGATTTTCATGATCCGCGCGAAAGTCATACCGATCTAGGGCTACTACCGAATTTGCCTTCTAGTCTTAAGCCTATTTGGTCCGTTTTTCATTAACAATTGTAATTTTTATACTTCATTATTTAGAAAAAAAGAATCATGTTTGCTGAACGCGTACTTTCTGGCATGCGGCCTACCGGCGCTTTGCATTTAGGTCATTACCATGGGGTGCTAAAAAACTGGGTGCATTTGCAATCGGAATATCCCTGTTTCTTTTTTGTTGCCGATTGGCATGCGCTAACTACCCATTATGAAACCTCTAGCGTGATTGAGGAATCGGTTTGGGAGATGGTGATCGATTGGTTAGCAGCTGGAGTTGATCCAAATCAAGCCACTTTATTTATTCAAAGTAGGGTGCCTGAACACGCAGAACTTTTTTTATTACTGGCGATGGGTACGCCGTTAAGTTGGTTAGAGCGGGTGCCAACTTATAAAGATCAAATTGAAAAATTAAAAGAAAAAGATTTACAGACTTACGGTTTTTTAGGCTATCCCCTCTTGCAGGCTGCTGATATTTTAATTTATCGAGCGCAATTTATTCCTGTTGGCGAAGACCAAGTGCCCCATGTCGAGATGGCGCGAGAAGTAGCTCGTCGTTTTAATTATTTATATGGCCGCGAAGCCGATTTTGAAGCCAAGGCCCTTGAAGCTGTGAAAAAATTAGGCAGTAAACGGGCCAAAATGTATGTAGAACTTCGCGTTGCATACCAGGAGCGGGGTAATGCGCAGGCCCTTGAACAAGCCCAGGCACTACTACAAGATTCTCAAAGCCTCTCGATGGTTGATCGCGAGCGTTTATTTGGTTATTTGGAAGGCGCACGAAAAATTATCCTACCCGAGCCTCAAGCCCTCTTAACCAAAGCTTCGCGGATGCCTGGACTTGATGGACAAAAGATGTCGAAATCCTACAATAATACGATTGGCATTCGCGAGCAGCCTGCTGAGATTATTCGCTTAGTACGGACGATGCCTACAGATCCTGCACGAGTGCGACGAACCGACCCCGGTAATCCTGAGCATTGCCCTTTATGGCAATTCCATTTGGTTTATTCGGATTCAGTGACGCAAGATTGGGCTAAAAAAGGCTGCATTTCAGCTGGCATTGGTTGTTTGGAATGCAAGCAGCCCGTAATTGATGCCATTTTGCGTGAACAGCAGCCGATGTTTGAGCGAGCGCAAATGTATTTAGATGACCCCAGTTTACTGCGCTCGATTATTGCTGATGGCTGTGATAAGGCGCGTAAAGTTGCCCAAGAAACCATGCGCGAAGTGCGCGAGGCGATGGGGCTAGCGTATGACTAGAGGTGCTTGAACCTGCTAACTGGGTGCAGCGATTTGCTAGGCTCATCAAGCCGGGCGGTAGAGTGCTCGATTTAGCTTGTGGCAACGGTCGACACAGTATTTTTTTGGCTAATGAAGGCTTTGAAGTTCTCGGGGTTGATAGCAACGCAGAGACCTTAGTCTTAGCGCGGGAAAATGCTGGTAATGCGCTGCGTGGTTCTGCCCAATTTCTAGAAATGGATTTAGAAGGCGCCATTTGGCCCTTGTCGAGCGCTGATTTTGGCGATTGGGATGGCATCGTTGTAACCAACTATCTCTACCGACCCTACTTAGATGTATTGCCTAGTCTGCTTAGTCAGCAAGGTTTTTTAATTTATGAAACGTTTGCCCAGGGTAATGCCGCGTTTGGGAAGCCAGCGAGTCCCGCATTTTTGTTAGACCCGGGAGAATTGTTACTTTTAGCAGAGCGATCAGGCTTACGGGTAGTGGCGTACGAAGATCTTTATACGGATCAGCCTAAGCCAGCCATGGTGCAGCGCCTATGCGCCCAAAAACCAGTCTAAAGGGCCTATCCGTTACAATTTGATGGATGAATACGCCTAATTCCTCCCGCGCTAAATTGCTAGATAAGCCGATTAAAGGCAGTATGGTGGCGATTGTGACCCCCATGTTGGCAGATGGCGCTTTAGATTTTCCTGCTTTACGAAATTTATTAGATTGGCATGTAGCTGAAGGAACCTCGGCGATCGTCATTGTCGGTACTAGCGGCGAATCACCGACTGTTTCGGTTGAAGAGCACTGCGAATTAATTCGCGTTGCAGTTGAGCAAATTGCCGGGCGTATTGCAGTGATTGCTGGTACAGGTGGTAATTCAACGCTTGAGGCAATTGAGCTAACTGAGTTTGCGAAAAAAGTAGGCGCTGATGCCAGCTTACAAGTGGTGCCGTATTACAACAAGCCAACTCAAGAAGGGATGTTTGCGCACTTCAAAACCATTGCTGAGCGGGTTGATTTGCCACTGATTCTCTACAACGTTCCCGGAAGAACGGTCGCTGACTTAGCTAATGACACAATCTTACGTTTGGCTTCTGTGCCAGGCATTATTGGCATTAAAGATGCCACGGGTAATTTAGAGCGGGGTTGTTTGTTATTGGCTGATTTAAAGCAAGCCGGTTTAGGTAATTTTGCGGTTTATTCAGGCGATGATCTGACTGCTTTTATGTTGATGTTAATGGGTGGCCAAGGCAATATCTCAGTTACTGCAAATGTAGCTCCACGTTTAATGCATGAATTATGTTCAGCCGCCATGAATGGCGAGTTAGCGCGCACACGCGATTTGCAGTTTCGCTTATTTGCCCTGCATAAAGCTATGTTTATTGAAGCAAATCCTATTCCTGTGAAATGGGCTTTACACGCTATGGGTAAAATTACACCAGGCATCCGCTTGCCTTTAACCCCATTGAGTCTCGCTTTGCGAGAGCCCTTGGTAACCACCCTAGACCAGCTTGGCCTTTTATGATTTTTGACGTTCAGGTTTGTCAGTCGCTTTTCAAGCCCATGCAGCGTATTTTTTTCGCTTTATTGACGCTGGTATGCATAGGCTTAACGGCCTGTACTACTTCTACAGTCAGCTCTGATAAGGTTGACTACAAATCAGGCGGCGCTCAGCGCGGCCCTAATTTGACCTATCCGCCTGATTTAGTAACTTCGCAAGCCGACCGGCGCTATTTGGTCCAAGATGGTAGCGCAACGATGTCTGATTACAATGCGATTTTGAAAAAGGGTGGTGAGGTACGTAAAACACCATTAACAGGAATACCTGGCATGCGCATGGTACGTGATGGTGATAAACGCTATCTGGTGATCGATAAACCGGCTGCCGAGCTTTATCCACAAGTAAAAGATTTTTGGCAAGAAAATGGTTTTTTATTGTTAGTCGACTCACCCACTACCGGCATTATGGAGACAGATTGGGTTGAGAACCGCGCCAAAATTCCGCAAGACTTTTTACGTAGTTTGTTAGGCGGAGTTCTTTCGAGTGTATTTGATACTGGTGAGCGCGATAAATATAAAACGCGTTTAGAGGCTTTAAAGCCAGATCAGACAGAAATTTTTATCAC
>JBAXGQ010000016.1:0-29641 GCA_037139315.1 Burkholderiaceae bacterium | reverse complement strand
GCGCCAATGTTTAATACCTGTTGATAGTTAGGTGAAACAGTTTTTTCTAGGCCCTGCATGTCACTATTTTTTACTTGATCCCACCAGAGGCGTTCGAGTTTTTCTGCTTCAACTTGGGCATTTGCTGCGGTAATGACTTGTGCGTGTCCTAACATCGAAATACTCATTAAGGACATCAGTATGGATAGCAGGATGAGCGAACGCTTAAAAAAAATCTTGGTCATGATTGTTCTCCGTTAAATTGAATGGGAGTAACTATACCTTGAATTTTGGCAAGTAAATGGTAAAGATCTACCGTCGTTTTCTTGGGATGGTGCTCAAAAAGAAAAAGAGGCCCGAAAGCCTCTTTTTGCTTAATATTTGGCGGAGCGGACGGGACTCGAACCCGCGACCCCCGGCGTGACAGGCCGATATTCTAACCAACTGAACTACCGCTCCAAATAAGGCACAACTTGTGTAACGTCACTGTAAAACAATATTACTAACTACTTGATACGACTAAAAAAACTGGCGTCCCCAGGGGGATTCGAACCCCCGTACTCACCGTGAAAGGGTGATGTCCTAGGCCTCTAGACGATGGGGACCTGGACTACTTCAATTACTTTAATCTTGAATGTTTGGTGGAGATAAGCGGGATCGAACCGCTGACCTCTTGCATGCCATGCAAGCGCTCTCCCAGCTGAGCTATACCCCCGCGTTAAATCGCTTAACTTCTTAATTCCTGTCAATTTCTGACCGCATATTCAAACAATCCGTGATTTTAGCCTATTTTTATTCTCC
The DNA here is from genome assembly GCA_037139315.1 of Burkholderiaceae bacterium. Lineage (GTDB taxonomy): Bacteria > Pseudomonadota > Gammaproteobacteria > Burkholderiales > Burkholderiaceae > Polynucleobacter. The sequence goes on along the minus strand of JBAXGQ010000016.1, from coordinate 28,861 downwards.
GGCTTGGGCTTGCCAAGTAATGTGCCTGGCAATGCTTGATGCAGGCCCTAGCTTGGCGCCTGACTCAGCACCAAATTTAGACGTTCGGTACAGGCTTCCCATCCCATTAAAGCCATTACTGCATCAATGGCTGGGGTTTGGGTAGTGGCAAATAAAGCAAAACGTAATGGCATTGCCAAGGCCGGCATTTTTATTTGATGCTCGGCTAAGATAGTCTTAATAACTGCCGCGTAGGCTTCTTTTGATGCTTCGCAGCCCTCAATTGCGCGCTTTAAATCGTTTAAGGCAGGCTTAATGGCTGCTGGTATATGAGCCGCAATCTGTTCTGCAGAATGCTGTGGAGCAGGTGCGTAAAATAATTTCGCACCATCTGCAATTTCCAATAAGGTGTTGGCTCGATCTTTTAGCAGCCCTACTACTTTCTCAAAGTTGGGGCCCCGCTGCATATCAATCCCACGCTCTTCGGCAAAAGGCCGCACTAATTCGCTTAAGTACTTTGTATCAGCCTGCTGAATGTATTGGTGATTTAACCAAAGTAATTTTTCAGGATTATGCTGCGCAGGAGACCTGCCAAGATGCTCTAACTCAAACCAAGCAACAAATTGCTCTTTAGTAAAGATTTCCGCATCGCCATGAGCCCAACCCAATCGAGCTAAATAATTCAAAATGGCTTCTGGTAAGTAGCCCGCCTTTTGGTAGTCGCGCACGCTCATAGCACCATTGCGCTTACTCATTTTTTCACCCGTATCATTTAGGACGGTAGGTAAATGGGCATATATTGGTGGCGTACCGCCTAAAGCTCGCATAATATTAATTTGCCGCGGGGTGTTATTGACATGGTCATCGCCGCGAATAACATGGGTAATTTTCATATCCATATCATCTACCACGACACAAAAGTTATAGGTCGGCGTACCATCAGTGCGCGCAATCACCAAATCATCAAGTTCGTCATTACCAATTTCAATTAAACCTTTTACGGCATCTTGCCAAGACACACTGCCATTAAGAGGATTTTTAAAGCGAATAACCGGGCTTACGCCAACCGGTGGCTCTGGCAATACTTTGCCAGGTTCAGGGCGCCAGAGGCCGTTGTAACGGGGCTTTTCTTTATTCGCCATTTGCGCATCGCGCAAAGCATTTAAATCAAGCTCACTCATATAGCAAGGATAGGCTAAGCCATTTTTTAACATTTCCTGAATTACCGACTGGTAGCGATCAAGCCGTTGCATTTGATAAATTGGCCCTTCATCAGGATCAAGCCCTAACCAATGCATTCCCTCAAGAATGACCTCAACTGCCTCTAGCGTGGAGCGCTCTTGATCGGTATCTTCGATGCGCAAAATAAATTGGCCTTGATGATGACGCGCAAAAGCCCAGGGATATAAAGCGCTGCGTAGGTTACCTAAATGGATGAAGCCAGTTGGGCTAGGGGCAAAACGGGTGCGGATGGTCATAGTGCTTATTATCTCAGGTCATGAGTTATTTTCTAAAACCGTGGATACTTTACGGATGAATCAATTACTTGTATTTATTTGCGATGGCGCACCGGTACGCGGTGAAATTGTTAGCATTGGTAGTGTTTGGCAAGCCATTCTAGAGCACCGAAACGAGCCCTTGGCGGTTCGGAAAATCTTGGGCGACTTTGTGTCTGCAGCCGCCCTCCTCAGTGCTAGCTTAAAATTTGACGGTACATTAATTATTCAGGCGCAAAGCAAAGGCCCAGTTTCTTTATTGGTCGTGGAATGCACTGCTAATTTAACTCTGCGGGCGACCGTAAAATTAGCGCCAGATTGCGGCGAAATTAATGCAGCAGCTAGCCTTAGCGAACTTCTAGATGCCGAAAATACCGGCCGCCTAGTAATCACCTTAGACGCAGCTGAACGAAAGCCTGGGCAAGCCCCTTATCAGGGTATCGTGGCCCTGCAACAAGATGATGCTGCAGGTCAGTCAAAGCCAGTGACTTCGGTAGCTGAAGCAATCATGTTGTATATGCGTAATTCAGAACAACTCGATACCCGCATTTGGTTAGCTAGTGACGATACAAATTTAGGCGGCCTGTTATTGCAACGCTTACCTAATTCAAGTGGGCACGCGCACTTAGATGCTGAATTAGCAAGTGAAGGTTGGCAGAGAATTCAGTTTTTAGGAGAAACGATCACTGCTACTGAGCTACTGACGCTTGAGCCTGAAACAAACTTGCGCCGACTCTTCCTGGAAGAATCGACAACTGCAGGGGTGCGGAGTTTCCCACCCCGCTCAGTCCAATTTGCCTGTCGTTGTTCGCGCCAGAAAGTAGCTGATGTATTGCGTATGCTGGGCGAACCTGAAGTAGAAAGTTTGTTAGCTGAACGTGGTGAGGTAGAAACGATCTGCGACTTTTGTGGCAAAACCTATTCGTTTGACCCTGTAGATTGTCGTCAAGTGTTTAAAACTGATTTACTGAGCGATGCAACCAGACCGGCATCAAAGGGACATTAAAAATTAGCAGCCTATTTCTTGTTGGGCTCAGTTCCGTTAGCAGCGTTGACAGTTAAGGGTTTTTCAGCAGGCAAAATTTGTACAAAATATTCACCCTCTTTAAGCATGCCATGCTCCGAACGAGCGCGCTCTTCAATTGCCCGGGTGCCCTCTTTTAAATCTTTGACATCGCCACTTAACTTCGCATTACGCAAGGTAAGAAGCTGGTTCTTTTCCTGCTGGGCATTCAGCTGACCTTCCATTTCATAAACTCTTAACCACCCTCCTTTACCTAACCATAAAGGATATTGAATACCGATAAAAAGTAGTAGCATCGAGTAAACAATAATTCTCATGTTTGAGATGTCAACAGTATAGAAATGAAATGGTTAGCGGGATGAATTAAGGATAAAAGTTAACGTTTTAAATTATAAAAAACTGCTTTACCTGGATAAGTGGCAATATCACCTAAATCTTCTTCAATGCGCAATAGTTGATTGTATTTCGCTATACGGTCTGAGCGTGATAAAGACCCTGTTTTAATTTGCCCTACATTGGTTCCCACAGCAATATCAGCAATCGTACTATCTTCGGTTTCCCCAGAGCGATGGGAAATGACTGCGGTATAGTTAGCCCGTTTTGCCATCTCAATTGCTGCAAATGTCTCAGTTAGAGTACCAATTTGATTAATTTTAATGAGGATTGAATTTGCCACACCCTTATCAATTCCTTCTTGCAAGATTCTAGTATTGGTAACGAATAAATCATCACCGACTAGTTGAATTTTCTTGCCTAGTTTTTCAGTAATATTGGCCCAACCATCCCAATCAGCTTCATGCATACCATCTTCAATCGACACAATTGGAAATTGATCGGCTAACTGACCTAAATAATCGGCAAATTCCGTTGAGCTAAGCTGCAAGCCTTCACCGCTTAAATGGTATTTACCGTCTTTATAGAATTCGCTCGCAGCACAATCTAAGGCCAAAAGAACATCTTCACCAGCTTGATATCCGGCTTGATCAATCGCACTTAAAATAGTCTGTAAACACTCTTGATTGCTAGTGAAGTTAGGCGCAAATCCACCTTCATCGCCAACTGATGTCGGCATATTTTTCGCCTGCAAGATCTTCTTCAGGGCATGAAAAATTTCTGCACCACACCGCAAAGCCTCACGAAAGTTTTTTGCTCCTACTGGCATGATCATGAATTCTTGTATATCAAGGCTGTTATTGGCGTGCGCACCGCCATTGACAATATTCATCATGGGTACGGGCAATTGCATGCCACCTGAGCCGCCAAAGTAACGATATAAAGGCAGGCCTGCTTCTTGGGCCGCTGCGCGCGCTACAGCCATCGAGACCGCAAGAGTGGCGTTTGCACCTAGTCGGGCTTTATTATGCGTGCCATCTAATTCAATTAAGGTGTGATCTAAAAAAGCCTGCTCACTGGCATCTAAACCCATCACGGCTTCAGATATTTCAGTATTCACATGCTGTACCGCTTTAAGTACGCCTTTGCCTAAATAACGCTTGTCGTCGCCATCGCGCAGCTCAATAGCTTCGCGTGAACCTGTAGAGGCGCCAGAGGGCACTGCGGCGCGACCAATCACACCAGATTCAAGCAAAACATCGCACTCAACTGTGGGGTTGCCGCGTGAATCTAGAATTTCCCGGCCAATAATGTCAACAATGGCGCTCATGCACCTTCTCCTAAAGCGTTTAAATTAAAAATCATCTTCAATGAAGATCCCGTTTTTTTTCACCACTGCATCGATCGTTAGCAGTGATTCAAGTAGTTCTCGCATGCGGTTTAATGGCACTGCATTGGGGCCATCAGATAGTGCATTAGCCGGGTCAGGATGGGTTTCCATAAAAATACCGCTAATGCCTGCTGCCACCGCTGCTCGCGCGAGCACTGGCACAAACTCACGTTGCCCGCCGCTACTAGTACCCTGACCACCGGGCAACTGAACTGAGTGTGTCGCATCGAAGACCACGGGAGCCTGCGTTGCGCGCAAAATTGCCAAGCTACGCATATCGGCAACTAAATTGTTGTAGCCAAAAGTAGTGCCCCGCTCACAGACCAAAAACGGTTGGGATAACCCTTTTTCTTTGGCTGCTTCGCGTGCTTTATCCATTACATTGAACATTTCTTGGGGTGACAAGAATTGCCCTTTTTTTATATTCACTGGTTTACCGCTTTGCGCGCATGCCCGAATAAAATCAGTTTGCCGACATAAAAATGCGGGTGTTTGTAAAACATCAACAATCGCTGCTACCGGCGCAATTTCAGGAATGTCATGCACGTCGGTTAGTACTGGTACCCCAATTTCCTTTTTTACCTTTGCTAGAATTTCTAGTCCTCGCTCCATCCCTAGACCGCGATAAGAACTGCCCGATGAGCGATTCGCTTTATCAAAAGAAGATTTATAAATAAAGTGCATTCCTAAGGCGCTCGTAATTGCTTTTAGTTCGCCGGCAATGTCTAGGGCAGATTGCTCTGACTCAATAACGCAAGGGCCTGCAATTAAAAAGAGAGGCTGCTTCAAACCGATGGGAAAGCCGCATAGTTGCAGCGTGTTATCAATTTTCGTCATCAGGCAGCTACCGTTGCAGCAATTTGATGTCGTTCAAGGGCAGCCTTAATAAAAGCGAGAAATAAGGGATGCCCTGCACGCGGGGTTGAAGTAAATTCTGGGTGAAATTGCACCCCAAAAAACCAGGGATGCATTACTGTTGGAAGCTCCATCATTTCAGGCAATAATTCATTAGGCGTATGGGCAGAAATAATTAAGCCAGCCTTTTCTAAACGAGGCACATAGGCATTATTAACTTCATAGCGATGGCGGTGGCGCTCATTGACTACATCGCCATAAATACGGTGCGCCAATGTCGCCGGCTTTACTGGACAACTTTGCGAGCCTAAACGCATCGTGCCACCCAGATCGGAATCACTAGCGCGTTTTTCAATCCGCCCTTCGCGGTCAAGCCATTCGGTAATCAGAGCCACCACAGGATGAGGGGTATCAAGGTCAAACTCGGTGCTATTAGCACCCTGAATTTGCGCGACATGGCGGGCAAATTCAATTACCGCCAATTGCATTCCCAAACAAATGCCTAAATACGGAATTTTATTTTCCCGCGCGTAACGAATTGCTGCTATCTTACCCTCGGTACCCCGCTTACCAAAGCCCCCAGGCACTAAGATGGCATCTAAATTTTGTAAGCAATCGATACCCGCTTTTTCAATTTGCTCCGAATCAATATAACGAATATTAACTTTGGTTTGGTTATGAATACCCGCATGACGCAAGGCTTCTATTAAGGATTTATACGACTCGGTCAGATCGACATATTTACCTACCATGCCAATACAAATTTCATTTTGCGGGTTTTCTAATTCATAAACCAGTTTTTTCCAGACCGACAAATCAGCTGGCTTAGCTTCTATCTCAAGCTCACGACAAATAAGATCGTCCATTCCTTGGGCATGAAGCATTTCAGGAATTTTATAAATCGTATCAACATCCCAAACTGAAATTACTGCTTCTTCACGGACATTAGAAAATAAGGAAATTTTAGCGCGCTCATCTTCAGGAATGGGTCGGTCGGCGCGACACAATAAAACATTGGGCAAAATACCAATTTCACGCAGCTTTTGCACCGAGTGCTGGGTAGGCTTCGTTTTTAATTCACCAGCACTAGCAATATAAGGCACCAAAGTTAGGTGAACATAGGCGCAACTTCCTTTGGGCATCCGTAAACCCATTTGGCGAGCTGCCTCTAAAAAAGGTAAAGATTCAATATCGCCAACCGTGCCACCAATTTCGCAGATGGCAACATCTGCATGCCCATCATGGCTCGCCAAAGCACCCTTTTCAATAAAGCTCAAAATTTCATTGGTAATGTGCGGAATAACTTGTACGGTTTTCCCGAGGTATTCACCGCGCCGTTCTTTGCGAATCACAGACTCATAAATTTGACCTGTGGTGAAGTTATTGCTTTTACGCATTTTGGCCGAGATAAAACGCTCATAATGCCCAAGATCGAGGTCGGTTTCAGCGCCATCTTCAGTCACAAAAACCTCACCATGCTGAAACGGACTCATCGTGCCAGGATCTACATTGATATAGGGGTCTAATTTGAGGAGGGTGACCTTCAGGCCGCGGGATTCAAGAATCGCGGCGAGCGAGGCGGCTGCAATACCCTTCCCAAGGGAAGAAACTACGCCGCCAGTGACAAAAACAAATTTAGTCATCGCTTAGGCTCGGTTGGAAATCGTAATTATACCGATACCGGACTACAAGACACCAAAGTACGCAAATTTCCCTATACCCCCTTAATCTTGCAATTACTGCACCAAACTAGGGGGAAAGTCGTGCTGATCGGGCCCCAACGATTTACAATGGGGGTCTTAATAGAGTCAAAACTTACCCCGAGGACTAATGATGTTAGACACCTATAACGCCCAAGTTGCTGAACGCGCCGCCCTGGGAATTCCACCTCTACCGCTAACTAAAGATCAAACATCCCTATTAACCGACCTCATCAAAAATCCGCCTGCGGGTACCGACCAGCAGCTAGTTGATTTAATTACTTTTCGTGTCCCTGCTGGAGTGGATGAAGCTGCTAAGGTAAAAGCCGAATTTCTCGATAAAGTAGCGAAGGGTGAAGAAAAAACACCCCTACTCTCACGTATTGAAGCTACTGAGTTGCTGGGAACAATGTTAGGTGGTTACAACATTAAGCCTTTAGTCGACTTATTAAGCGATGCTGAATGTGGCGCCACTGCAGCTGCCGTATTGAAAAAAACCTTGTTAATGTTTGATTACTTTAATGATGTGCAAGAGCTTGCTGAAAAAGGCAATGTCAATGCCAAGGCCGTCATGCAAAGCTGGGCCGCCGCCGAGTGGTTTACTAGTCGCCCAGCTGTACCAGAAACCATGGTTTTAACGGTTTTTAAAGTTACCGGCGAAACAAATACCGATGACTTATCGCCAGCGCCAGATGCCTGGAGTCGTCCCGATATTCCGCTGCACGCTACTGTCATGCTGAAAAACCCACGCGCTGGCATCGAGCCTGATGAAGTTGGAGTTCGCGGGCCCATGAAACAAATTGTTGAGTTGCAGAAAAAAGGCCATCAAATTGCGTATGTCGGCGATGTAGTAGGCACTGGGTCATCGCGTAAATCAGCTACCAATTCGGTGCTGTGGTGGACTGGTCAAGATATTCCTTTTGTCCCCAATAAGCGCTTTGGTGGCGTCTGTTTAGGGAGCAAAATTGCCCCCATCTTTTTTAACACCATGGAAGATGCTGGCGCATTACCGATTGAACTAGATGTTTCGCAAATGAATATGGGCGATGTCATCGAATTACGTCCCTATGAAGGAAAAGCGCTCAAAGACGGCAAAGTCATTGCTGAATTTAAGTTAAAGTCGCCGGTTATCTTGGATGAGGTACGTGCAGGCGGACGCATTCCCCTTATCGTCGGCCGCGGCCTGACAACTAAAGCGCGCGCTGCCTTAGGTTTGCCAGCATCAACCGAGTTCCGTGTGCCATTAAGCCCGCCTGATCATAAAAAAGGCTTTAGTTTGGCGCAAAAAATTGTGGGACGAGCATGTGGCTTGCCTGAAGGTCAAGGTGTTCTGCCAGGTACTTACTGCGAGCCCCACATGACTACAGTTGGGTCGCAAGATACGACTGGTCCAATGACCCGGGATGAGCTAAAAGATTTGGCCTGCCTCGGGTTTTCTGCCGACTTAGTCATGCAATCGTTCTGTCATACCTCGGCCTATCCAAAGCCGGTTGATATTCGTACTCATCATGAGTTACCCGCCTTTATGACTAATCGTGGCGGCGTGGCCTTGCGCCCTGGTGATGGGGTTATTCACAGTTGGCTAAACCGCCTATTACTGCCAGATACTTGCGGCACTGGTGGCGATAGCCATACCCGTTTTCCGATTGGGATTTCATTTCCTGCCGGCTCTGGCTTGGTCGCTTTTGCTGCGGCCACTGGCGTCATGCCGCTCGACATGCCTGAGTCCGTCTTAATCCGCTTTAAAGGCAAAATGCAACCTGGCATTACTTTGCGCGACTTAGTCAATGCGATTCCACTCTATGCCATCAAACGGGGCTTGCTCACGGTGGAAAAGACGGGCAAGAAAAATATTTTTTCTGGACGCATATTAGAAATTGAAGGCCTACCTGATTTAAAGGTAGAGCAAGCTTTTGAGCTCTCAGATGCATCTGCTGAACGTTCTGCTGGCGGTTGCACGGTGCACTTAAATAAAGAGCCCATCATTGAATACATGCGCTCCAACATCACTTTAATGAAGTGGATGATTGCTAATGGGTATGAGGATAAGCGTACCTTGGGCCGGCGCATCAAAGCCATGGAAGCGTGGATTGCCAATCCACAACTCTTAAAAGCCGATGCGAACGCCGACTACGCTGAAATTATTGAAATTAATATTGATGAAATCAAAGAGCCAATTTTGGCCTGTCCTAACGACCCAGATGATGTGAAATTTTTATCCGAAGTTGCTGGCGCGAAGATTGATGAGGTTTTTATTGGCTCATGCATGACCAATATTGGGCACTTCCGCGCAGCGGGCAAAGTACTCGAAGGCAAAACCGATATCCCCACCCGCCTCTGGATTGCACCGCCGACCAAAATGGATGCAATGATTCTCACTGAAGAAGGCTATTACGGTATCTTAGGTCGCACGGGGGCACGGATGGAGGCGCCAGGATGTTCTTTGTGTATGGGTAATCAAGCCCAAATGCGCAAAGGCGCTACCGCTGTCTCTACTTCAACACGTAATTTCCCTAATCGCTTAGGTATCGATACTCAAGTCTATTTGGCATCTGCTGAATTAGCTGCAGTTGCCGCTCTCTTAGGGCGATTACCCACTCCTAAAGAATACTTAGATCAAGTTGCTGCACTCGATAGCAAAACGTCGGAAGTGTATCGTTATATGAATTTTGACAAAATCAAAAGCTTCAGTGAAATGGCGGATACCGTTACAGTCTAACCCGTCATTAAATCTCTAATGCCAGCTCTTGTCTGGCATTAGCGTTTCTGAGGCCTTTAGCCCACGCTGAAGTAACTAAGCCGGTTTTTTCCTGAATTAATTGCGCACGTTTTTTAATGCTTTTCCATTCAGCATAAATATGGGGTCCTTTAAAAGCAATGGCGACAGCATTGCAGTCATGTGATTCGGGAAATAACAGCACTCGATCATGAAATGCTTGGCAAATATTTTTCAGATTTCGTTTAAAACTGGAATGCTGTGAAAATAAATTAACTGTCATTACTCCTGGGCTACGTAAAACGCCATAACAAGCCCGATAAAATTCGAGCGAACTTAACACTGGCCCTTCGGCTGCCACATCATATAAGTCGACCTGCAAGGCATCGTATTGTTCGGCATTGGCACTGGCGAGCACAAATTCCAAGGCATCAATTTGCTTTACTTGTAAACGCCGATCATCATCTGGCAAATAAAACATGGTGCGCGCAGCAATAATGACGGCAGGGTTTAATTCGATAGCAGTGGTTTTTACTGCCGGGCAATACCGATACTGAAACTTAGCTAAAGCGCCAGTACCTAAGCCTAATTGAGCCACTTGTATGCCTGGGCGACTCTCTAAAAAAAGTAGCCAGGCCATCATTTGCTGGTTGTAATCTAAATAAATTTCATCAGGATCATTTAAGCGCATGGCTCCCTGAATAAGATCGCTACCAAAATGTAAATAGCGAATTCCGCCCGATTCAGAAAAAGTCACTGCTTCGGTTGCTATGTTAGTTGACTTCCCTGTGGGCATTTACATAAACCCGAGACTAATTAACCCAATAACGGGCATTCCGAAATAACCGCATCCACGGACTAGCGCCATCAGCGATGGCATTCCACTCTGGCGGATGCCAACTCAGCTGAGCGGTACGAAAAACCCGCTCTGGGTGCGGCATCATAATGGTGAAACGACCATCAGGAGTAGTTACGCCAGTTAATCCGTCTGCTGAGCCATTCGGGTTTAGCGGATACGTTTCAGTCGCTTCACCACGGTGATCTACAAACCGTAAAGTACCTAAATGAGCAGCGGGTAATTGCTCGGCATTCCCTTGCCGGCTAAAGTTTGCATAGCCTTCACCGTGCGAAACTGCAATGGGAAGATGGCTACCAGTCATGCCCTGAGTAAAGATAGAGGGCGATGGTAAGACTTCGACCATCGCTAAGCGGCCTTCAAATTGCTCAGATAGATTGCGCGTAAATTGTGGCCACGATTCAGCACCAGGAATAATAGGTGCCAAATTACTCATCATTTGACAGCCATTACAAACGCCTAAAGCAAAACTATTTGCTTGGGCAAAAAATTGTGCAAACTGATCACGCAATTGAGAATTAAATAGAATCGTTTTTGCCCATCCCCCGCCAGCCCCCAAAACATCGCCATAACTAAAGCCGCCACAGGCCACTAAACCCTGAAAGTTGCTTAACTGCGCCCTGCCGGCAATTAAATCTGACATATGCACGTCAAAGGTATCAAAACCAGCCCAATGCATGGCGTACGCCATTTCGACATGGGAGTTCACGCCCTGTTCACGCAAAATTGCTACTGGCGGACGCACGCCCTTCTGGATGAACGGTGCAGAAATATCTTGCTGGGCATCAAAGGTAACTATGGGGGTCATTCCTGGATCGCTGAGGTCATCCACTAGGTTGAACTCACTATCCGCGCAAGCAGGATTATCACGACCACGCGCAATCTGCCAACTGGTGTTTTGCCAGAGTTTTTGTAACGATTCTCGGCTAGCGCTATAAATCTTTTTGGCATCCCGCCAAATTTCAATCATGCCAGTAGTATTGGGTTTGCCAATCACGTGGCTACAAGCACTTAAATTGAGGCGTCGTAAGATCGCAAAAACAGCATCACGTTGACTGCGCCTAATTTGAATGACAACCCCTAGTTCTTCATTGAATAAAGCTTGCATGGTAAGGTCGTGGCGCTTACCCGAAATTTGTTGCGCCCAATTTTTAGCATCGCCATAGTCTGCTTCCTGTTGGGAATCTACCGCGAGCATATCGATATTAAGCGCAATTCCACAATGCGAAGCAAAGGCCATTTCAGCTACGCAAGCAAATAAGCCGCCATCAGAGCGGTCGTGATAGGCTAATATCATCTGGTGTTGCCGTAACTCAATCACTGCAGCAGCTAAGGCCTTGAGGTCATCTGCTGAATCTACATCCGGTGTTGAACGCCCTGTTTGATTTAAGACTTGCGCCAAAATACTACCCGCTAAGCGATTTTTACCGCGACCTAAATCGATTAAAACAAGCTCGGTATCTTGCAAAGAATGCGTCATATCATCGGCTTGCAGAACAGGTGTTAAGGTAGCGCGCACATCCTCTACGGGTGCAAAAGCCGAAATAATTAATGAAACAGGGGCAATCACTTCCTTCAGCTCACCGGCAGCTTGCCAAGTGGTAGCCATGGATAGAGAGTCTTTTCCTACCGGAATTGAAATACCCAAAGCGGGACATAAATCCATACCCAATGTTTTAACCGCTGCAAATAATTTGGCATCTTCACCAGCGACACCACAAGCTGCCATCCAGTTAGCTGATAACTTTACATCTGCTAGCGCACGAATATCTGCAGCAAAGAGATTCGTTAAGGCCTCACCAACTGCCATGCGAGCTGCAGCGGGGGCATCAATTACAGCTAATGGAGTGCGCTCCCCCATTGCCATAGCTTCACCCCGATACGCTTTAAAATCCATAAGGGTAACCGCACAATCAGCAACTGGTACCTGCCATGGACCGACCAATTGATCGCGCGCATTTAAACCGCCTACCGTGCGATCACCAATCGTAATTAGAAAACCTTTACTGGCTACAGTAGGTTGTTGCAAAACCCACGCAATACATGTCGCTAAATCGGTATCGCCTAGATTAAGTTCAGCAAAGGACGTTTTAGTACTCTCAACTGTGCGATGCATACGTGGGGGCTTGCCCAGCAAAACGTCCATCGGCATATCAATAGGCCAAGCAGCTTCAGCAGCTGGATTTTGCCGTTCATCCTGTAAACGTAATTGTCGCTCTAGGGTAGCGCTACCAACGACAGCTATTGGACATCTTTCCCGCGCGCATATTTGTTGTACAAGTACCAAACTTGTGCTGTCGATCGCTAAGACGTAACGTTCTTGCGCTTCATTGCACCAAATTTCTGCGGGGCTCATGCCGCTTTCTTCTAGTGGAATCTGGCGTAGCTGAAAATCGGCGCCTAAGCCTGCGCCATCAGCTAGCTCGGGGAACGCATTCGATAAGCCGCCAGCCCCTACATCATGAATGGAAATAATGGGATTTTTTTCGCCCAAATGACAACACGCATTAATAACTTCTTGTACGCGCCGTTCAATTTCAGGATTACCTCGTTGCACCGAATTAAAATCTAAATCGGCAGTGTTAGTGCCGGTGGTAACCGAGCTTCCTGTAGCGCCTCCCATGCCAATGCGCATTCCAGGACCGCCCAATTGAATTAATAAATGCCCTGCTTGAATGGGTTTTTTTGCTGTATGGTTAGCCGCAATATTGCCAATCCCTCCAGCAATCATGATGGGCTTGTGATAACCCCGGCGCACGCCATCGATCGTTTGCTCATAAACCCGAAAGTAACCACCTAAATTTGCTCGCCCAAACTCATTATTAAATGCTGCGCCGCCAAGGGGGCCTTCGATCATAATTTGTAAAGGGGAAGCAATGCGTTCAGGTTTACCATAAGGCGCTTTCTCCCAAGGCAAATCAGTATCGGGTAGGTGTAAATGCGAGACTGAAAACCCCGTCAAGCCAGCTTTTGGTCGCCCACCGATGCCAGTAGCCCCTTCGTCGCGTATTTCTCCGCCAGCTCCAGTTGAAGCCCCAGGAAAAGGCGCAATACCCGTCGGATGGTTATGCGTTTCTACCTTCATTAAGGTATGCATTACGCAATCTACTTTTTGATATTGGTATGCACTACCTTGCGGCGTCCACGTTTCTACTTCGCAGCCAGCCATCACTGCCGAGTTATCAGAGTAAGCTACGATCGTGCCCTGTGGCTGTAAACGATGGGTATTGCGAATCATCGCAAAGAGAGATTGATCTTGTTCGATGCCATCGATAGTCCAAGTCGCATTAAAAATTTTATGCCGGCAATGCTCACTATTGGCTTGCGCGAACATCATCAACTCTACATCGCTTGGGTCGCGCTTTAAGCGCTGAAAGTTGGTCGCTAAATAGTGAATTTCATCCGGTGATAAGGCTAGGCCTAAGTCGATATTCGCTTGCTTTAAAGCGTTTTCACCCTCGGCTAAGACGGCAATACGTTTTAAAGGCGTATCAGCTAAAGATTGATATAAACCTTCTGCTTGATCAAGCTCAACTATCACGGCTTCAGTCATGCGATCATGAATAGCACTCAAAATGAAGGCCTGCTCACCGGCAGATAACGCTTTAGCTGAGCGCCAGGTAAAGCGAATGCCGCGTTCAATCCTTAAGACTTGCAGACCGCATTGACGGGCAATTTCAGTGGCCTTGCTTGCCCATGGCGATACTGTGCCAAAACGAGGAATAGTGATGGCTTGACCAGCGTTCTTTGGCGATTTTTCTCGGGCCTGATAGGGATCGCCATAGGCTAACAAAGCCTCTAAAACCTTAGTTTGCTCTTCATCTAAAGCAGTTTTAGACCAGACAAAATGCAGGTACTGCCCTTGAATCGAATCAAGTATGACCCCTTGCTTGGCAAGATCAGCTAAAAGCCGTTGCTGACGAAAGGAAGAGAGGGCATCAGCCCCTGGCAAACAACGAAAAAAAGACATCCTTAGATTATAAGAGTTGTCTTCATTCGGGTAGTAGGCGCCCGCCCTGCAGGTGCAGTTGACGCCCGCAACGCTTTGCTAACGTAACATCGTGGGTGACTAAAATGAGGGTTGAACCAGTATGTTGATTTAAGGCAAATAAAAGCTCAATAATCTTTGCCCCAGTTTGCTCATCTAGGCTGCCAGTGGGTTCATCGGCAAATAACATCGCCGGCTTGCTAATAAACGCACGGGCTAACGCAACGCGCTGCTGCTCGCCTCCCGATAGGGTGCGGGGAAAATGATGCAAGCGCTGCAGAAGACCAACTTTAGTTAGCCAGACTATGGCCTCAGTCCGTGCTAATCCGCTCTCGATACCGCGTAACTCGAGTGGCAGCATGGCATTTTCAAGCGCAGTAAGGTGAGGTATTAATTGAAATGATTGAAATACAAACCCCAGTGTTTTACCGCGGCAGCGAGCACGTTCGTCTTCATCTAAACCACTAAAGGGCTTCCCCATCAATTGAATACTTCCGCTTGTAGGCGTATCTAAGCCTGCCAGTATGCCTAGTAAAGTACTTTTACCGGAGCCCGAAGCACCAACAATAGAAATGCTCTCACCCGTCAAAATGCTAAAGCTAATGTCATCTAAGATGGTTAAAGGGCCGTCGCTTGTGGGCACCGTTTTATTAATCCGCTCAGCCTGTAAGGCGAAAGTAGCATTGGGTTGAGAAGCAGGAAAATTAACGGGCTGAAGCATAAAATGGAGATCTGGGTCTAGGTGGCTCTTTTAAAGGAGGCAAGTTGTTACGTAGCAAATTACTAATAGCGCTTATCTTACTCGTGCTCGGGTTTTTTGGGCGGGTACATGCTGAGCCGAGCGCAGACGGCCAAACTAACTCTCTGAAGCAAGGCAGTCAGAGCCATTTACCAATCTTGCTAGTGCTGGGCGACAGCCTCTCGGCTGAATATGGCATTAGCCGAGGCGAAGGCTGGGTCAACCTACTTGAGCGTCGCATCAATAACAAAGGGCCCGCGTGGCAAGTATTCAACGCCAGTATTAGTGGCGAGACCACTGCGGGGGGCTTAAGTCGTTTACCCGACCTACTACAGCAAAAAAAACCGCAATTGGTAATTATTGAATTGGGTGCTAATGATGCTTTACGTGGGCTTGCCTTAAGTAGCTCAGAAAAAAACTTGCGCACCATGGTGCAGCTAAGCCTAAAGGCAAAAGCTAAGGTCTTACTTTTAGGAATGCGAATTCCGAGTAATTACGGCGCCACCTACAGTAAGCAATTTGCAAACATGTATTCAACCATCGCAACAGTTGAAAACATTAGCCTCGTACCCTTTTTTTTGAAAGGAGTGGCAGAGAAACCCGAATTATTTCAAGCTGACCGCTTACACCCAAGAGCAGAAGCTCAACCTATTTTGTTACAAAATGTCTGGGGCAAGTTAGCACCCCTGCTCTAGCTACCCGCAGCTAGATTAGCACTTGCCTGCTTCAGGGGATTAATCATTTTTACACCTGCACTGTCACGCCAATGCATCATAAAACTGGCAAAGTCTACTTGGGCCGCCATTTGATTAATTTGTTGCGCTTGAGCTTGTTGCACTTTAGGATCGAGTGCAGCGGCAGGCCGCACTTCTCCAACGACATAAAGTGTCGTACCTGCCCCAGTATTTGCAATTGATAGGGGTACAGGTAATTTGGCAGCATCAGCAGCCATTACCGCATCTAGGGATTCAGCGCTTAAATTGACAGGTTTGTTACGTGAAATCCAGACCGCCGCACTAAACCCAGCAGTGTTTTTAGGATCTTTTTGCAGCGCTGCAAAACGTTCGGCCGCAGCGGTAGTAGCCAACTTCTCAGCTAATTGCAAACTCACTTGGCGCTTCACTTCTGCCATCACATCCTTTAAGGGCAAGATACTCGCAGGATGAATCTCGGTTATTCGCGCGGAAACAAAAACACCAGGGTTAATTTGTACAGCTTCAATATTGCGCTTATTTTTAATGGCATCGTCACGAAACAAGGCTTGTAAAACCTTGGCATTATTTAACGGGCTGCCTTTAGGCAAGCTAGCAGCACTAGTGCGGGTTACGCCCTTTTGCGTTTGAATGCTGAGTTTTAATTTATCTGCTGCAGGTTTTAGGCTGTCTGCCTGTTCATAAGTCAAATTGACAAAGGCATCGGCTTTTTCACCAAAAACTTTAGGATCTTCTTTTGGATCGGCTTGCAAAACTAAAAACTGCACATCAACCTCTTCGGGAGTGGCAAACAATTTAGTATTGGCATCGTAGAAAGCTTTAATCTCGGCTTCACTCGGATTTACTTTATTGACATAATCGCTAGCATTAAAGGATAAGGCTTGAATTTGTCGCTCTGCGCCGTACAAGGCAGTAATCTGATTGGCTAATTTAGGAACAGGTAATTCTGTACGCGCCACCGAGCTTACTAATTGCTGCACCATTAAGTCAAATCGTTGCGAGCCCTCGAACTGCTCTACGCTCATGCCGTTACTAGCTAATAGTTGGCGATATTTAGCAGCATCAAAACTACCATTAACTTCATATAAAGCCCGAATTTCAGGAATCCGCTTTAAATTTTGCGCCAAAGCTTCATTGCTAACGCGTAAATTTAATTGTTTGACAGCAAAGCCCATCAGCCGCTGCTGCAAAATTTCATCTAAGACTGCCTGCTTAAAGCCTAAACTTTGCGCTATTTGCCCTTGTACGCCAATCCGGTCCGCCTGGCGTTTGGCCGCAGCATCAATTTCTTGCATCGTAATGGGATTGCCATCGACCTTCATTACATCGGTTGCTTTATCCATAAAGCCGGTGTAACCCGAAATTCCCCAGAGGGCAAATGACGGCACAATCAACAGCAATAAAATGAACTGTAAAAGGCGTTGATGGGTGCGAACAAGATCAAACATAGGCAGATGAATTGTCAGGTAATGAAATGATTGGGGTGGTGGGCGCTGACGGGCTCGAACCGCCGACATTCTGCGTGTAAGGCAGACGCTCTACCAACTGAGCTAAGCGCCCCAAGTGTTTCAGAACGAGATTGTAACCCGATTCAGAGCCTCTTCAGTGCTTAATCACATCCCCAGCGGCAGAACCCGTCGGCGCAGCCTTTGCCTCGGCCGCTTTCGCCAATTCTGCAGGGCTAAGCTCAGGCAAGGGCTCGGGATTGCGCTCTAAAGCCAATTCCAGAACTTTGTCGATCCAGCGCACCGGCACTATTTCAATTGCGTTTTTAACGTTATCGGGAATTTCAATTAAATCCTTAATATTTTCTTCGGGAATTAGCACTAGCTTAATTCCTCCGCGATGGGCCGCTAACAATTTTTCTTTTAATCCCCCAATTGGAAGAACCTCACCACGTAAGGTAATTTCACCCGTCATAGCAATATCAGCCCGCACTGGAATACCGGTAAATACAGAAACTAAAGCGGTAGTAATGGCAATACCAGCAGAAGGCCCATCTTTTGGCGTGGCACCCTCAGGAAAGTGAATATGGATATCTTTTTTCTCAAAAGCTTCATCAGTAATACCTAAACGTCGCGCACGTGAGCGTACGACAGTGCGAGCAGCTTCAACTGATTCTTTCATCACATCGCCAATTGAACCTGTACGGGTAATGACGCCTTTGCCTGACATTACTGCAGCTTCAATGGTCAGCAGATCACCGCCAACTTCAGTCCAGGCTAAGCCAGTTACTTGACCCACTTGATTCTCTTTCGCAGCTAAGCCAAAGTCATACATGCGCACGGATAAAAATTTCTCTAAGTTATCTGCATTAACAACAATGGGCGCAGACTCCTTTTTCAGCAAGAGCAGCTTCACTACCTTACGGCAAATTTTGCTTAGCTCGCGCTCTAAAGAACGGACTCCAGCTTCACGGGTGTAGTAACGAATAATGCTGCGGACAGCACTTTCTTCAATTTTGAGCTCATCTTTTTTCAAACCATTATTTTTAATTTGCTTTGGAATTAAATAATTCATCGCAATATTGGTTTTTTCGTCTTCGGTATAACCTGCTAAACGAATAATTTCTAAACGATCGAGCAAGGGCCCAGGAATATTTAATGAATTTGCTGTGGCCACGAACATCACATCAGACAAATCGAAATCGACCTCAACATAATGATCTTGGAAGGTGTGATTTTGTTCGGGATCTAAGACCTCGAGCAAAGCACTGGCAGGATCACCCCGAAAGTCCATGCCCATCTTATCGACTTCATCCAATAAAAATAAGGGATTACGTACGCCAACTTTGGTTAAGCTCGATAAAATTTTACCTGGCATAGAGCCAATATAGGTTCGCCGATGTCCGCGAATCTCAGATTCGTCACGCACGCCGCCTAAGGCCATACGCACAAACTTGCGATTCGTAGCACGTGCAATCGACTGCCCTAAAGATGTTTTACCTACTCCAGGAGGGCCTACTAAACAGAGAATGGGGGCCTTAACCCGATCAACGCGCTGTTGCACAGCAAGATATTCCAAAATACGTTCTTTTACTTTATCAAGACCATAGTGATCTTCATCTAGCACTTTTTCAGCATTGGTTAAATCATTATTAATCTTACTTTTCTTTTTCCAAGGCAAGTTGACTAGGGTATCAATAAAGTTACGAATGACGGTCGCTTCAGCCGACATAGGCGACATGAGCTTTAACTTTTTCAGTTCAGACTCGGCCTTCTTTAGTGCTTCTTTGGGCATATGCGCAGCTTTAATGCGCTTTTCTAGCTCATCTAAATCAGCGCCCTCTTCGCCCTCACCCAATTCCTTTTGAATGGCTTTTACTTGTTCATTTAAGTAATACTCACGTTGGCTTTTTTCCATTTGCCGTTTCACGCGACCACGAATTCGTTTTTCGACTTGCAGAATATCGATTTCACTTTCTAGGTCTGCTAAGAGACTTTCTAAACGCTGGACAACATCACTCATTTCTAATAAGCGTTGTTTTTGCTCTAGCTTGACAGGCAGATGGGCGCAAATCGTATCAGCTAAGCGACTGGCATCATCAATGCCACCCAAAGAAGATAAGATTTCTTGCGGGATTTTTTTATTCAGTTTTACGTATTGATCAAATTGCGCCATGATTGCGCGCCGCAAGGCTTCGGTCTCATGGGCATCGATTACATCAATCGGTTGTGGACTAGCTTCACAGCTAAAGTAGCCCATGCTATCTTCAACTTGGCTCACGTCGGCCCGTTGCGAACCTTCAACCAAGACTTTGACTGTGCCGTCGGGTAATTTCAGCATTTGTAAAATGCTGGCAATACAGCCCACTTGGTATAAATCCTCAACCGAAGGCTCATCTTTTGCGGCAGCCTTTTGGGCAACTAAAAGTACGCTTTTACCGGTTTCCATTGCTGCCTCGAGGGCTTTGATCGATTTAGGGCGACCGACAAACAGGGGAATAACCATGTGGGGAAAGACAACCACATCACGTAGGGGCAAAAGCGGCAGTTGAATTGGTTCAGAAGGAAGTAATAACTGGCTGGGCATACGGAAATCCTCCAAATAAGTAATGCGCTAAAAAGGATCAAAAGTGCCAAAAAACACTATCAGGCATCCTTCTTAACGTCTAGGATACTACCTATATGGGTGCACCCCAAAAAAATACAAGGGTGAAAATGTAAAAAATACCAATTTTTAAGGGTATAAATGCCCTTTTCTAGCGCTTTTTAGGCTTTTTTTGCCTGATTTTCAGGTTCAACTTCGCCGCTAGTATTTTGTTTGTAGACCAACAAGGGTTTGCCATCAATCGCAATGGTACTTTCGTCGATAACGACCTTTTGTACGTTCTTCAATGATGGCAGGTCATACATCACGTCCATCAGTGATCCTTCTAAAATCGAACGCAATCCGCGGGCACCCGTTTTACGAGCAATGGCTTTTTTGGCAATCGCCGCTAATGCCCCCGGGCGCACCTCTAATTCAGATCCTTCCATACCCAATAAGGCTTGATATTGCTTAACTAAAGCATTTTTAGGTTCAGTCAGAATTTGCACTAAAGCAGTCTCATCTAATTGGGTTAAGGTTGCCAATACCGGCAAGCGACCAATCAGCTCAGGAATTAAACCAAACTTAATTAAATCCTCGGGCTCTACTTCTTTTAATAACTCGCCCACTGCACGATCATCTTTGCCAGCAACATCAGCACTAAAACCAATACCCGATTTAGCGGTGCGTTGCTGAATCACTTTTTCTAAACCATCGAACGCGCCACCGCAGATAAATAAAATATTGGTTGTATCCACCTGGAGAAAGTCTTGATTCGGATGTTTTCTGCCGCCCTGGGGTGGAATCGAAGCCATAGTGCCTTCAATCAATTTAAGCAACGCTTGCTGTACACCCTCACCAGAAACGTCACGGGTAATCGATGGGTTATCCGATTTACGAGAAATTTTATCAATTTCATCGATATAAACGATGCCCTTTTGCGCTTTATCGATGTTGTAATCACAGCTTTGCAGCAGCTTCTGAATAATATTTTCAACATCTTCGCCAACATAGCCTGCTTCAGTCAACGTGGTGGCATCGGCCATCACAAAAGGTACGTTCAGCATGCGCGCCAAAGTCTGCGCCAATAAAGTCTTGCCTGAACCCGTAGGGCCAATGAGTAATATATTACTTTTCGCCAGCTCTACTCCATCGATAATGGCTTTAGCAGGTGATTTGGTCATTTTTTTATCGCCTGCAGATTTTTCTTGAGCCTTCCCCTTTGGGCTGCCTTTTTCATTGCTTGAAAGGTCCTCGCCGCCGGTTGTTTTATCCGCTTTTTCTTTGGCCACTGGTGGCAAATGCAATAAGCGCTTGTAATGGTTATAGACCGCTACCGCTAAAGTCTTTTTGGCTAGATCTTGACCAATGACATATTGATCTAAATTAGCGCGAATTTCATGGGGAGTCGGAATTGCTTCGCCACCCTCGCTGGGCGGCAACTTCGCAATTTCTTCCTGAATAATATCGGTGCAGAGATCAATGCACTCATCGCAGATGAAAACCGAGGGGCCAGCAATGAGCTTCTTAACTTCGTGTTGGCTCTTGCCGCAAAACGAGCAATATAACAACTTATCGGTAGAGGTAGTGTCGCTCAAAGGGCTGGCTCAGTTAGCTTTATGGACGCTTATCAATTACTTTATCAATTAAGCCGTATTCACGCGCTTGCTCTGCCGACATAAAGTTATCGCGATCAGTATCTTTTGCAATCGTTTCGATTGACTGCCCAGTTCGGTCAGCCAAAATTTGATTTAAGCGTTCGCGTAAATATAAAATTTCCCGTGCTTGAATTTCAATATCGGAGGCTTGGCCACGCGCGCCACCCAAAGGCTGATGAATCATCACGCGTGAATTAGGTAAGGCATAACGTTTGCCTTTCTCGCCAGCGCATAACAAAAATGCCCCCATGCTAGCTGCCATACCCATACACAAAGTACTGACATGGGGCTTAATAAATTGCATGGTGTCATAGATTGCCAGCCCAGCAGAAACCGAACCGCCGGGGGAATTGATGTAAAGCGAAATTTCTTTATCCGGATTTTCGCTCTCTAAAAAGAGTAATTGAGCAATGACTAAATTTGCAGTTTGATCGTTCACTTCACCAACCAAAAAAACTACACGCTCACGCAACAAGCGGGAGTAGATGTCATACGCTCGCTCACCACGACCCGAGGTTTCAATCACCATTGGCACCAAGCCTAAACCTTGCGGAGCAAAATCCGCATCCAAGTCGGCCTGCGCTTGGTGATAAGTGTCGCGTTGCATTCTAATCATGTTTGCCTCATTGCCCTAGTTTACTCAGTTCTTCAAAAGTCACAGGCTTATCTGTCACTGTACCTAACTCGCTTACATATTTAATAACATTCGCTTCTAAGACGGCTGACTCGATATCTTTGAGGCGATTTGGATCGCTATAAAACCAGCGTACAACTTCTTTAGGGTCTTCATAAGTCGCTGCTTGATCTTCAATTTCAGCTTTAATTTGATCTGGCGTGACTACTAAATTTTTCTGCTTTACTAATTCGCTCAAAATAAGGCCTAGACGCACTCGTTTTTGCGCTTGTTCGGCAAACATTTCAATTGGGATGGGCGCATCTTTTGCATTTGGAATGCCGCGTTGCATTAAGTCTTGGCGCGCCATATTCACTAAACGCTCTTGTTCATTAGCAACTAAGGCTTTAGGCACTTCTAGTTCACATAACTTTTCTAATTGACCCATGACTTCATTTTTCATTAGTATGAGCGTGCGACGTTTGACTTCGCGTTCTAAATTCTCGCGAACTTCACTGCGCATTTTTTCAAGACCACCTTCTGCCACGCCTAAAGATAAAGCAAAAGCTTCGTTAATTTCAGGTAAATGCGCCCAACGAACCGCTTTAACAGTAATTGTAAAGTCAGCCGTTTTACCCGCTACCTCTTTACCGTGATAATCGGCAGGGAAAGGTAAGGCAAACGTTTTGCTCTCGCCCACTTTCATGCCTAAGGCTGCCGCTTCAAACTCAGGCAGCATACGCCCTTCACCCAAAACAAACTCAAAATCTTCTGCCTTACCACCAGTAAATTCAACACCATCAATTTTGCCGACAAAATCGATTAGTACTTGATCGCCCTTTTGGGCGGCGGTATCAGTCCCGCCATCGCCATGCTCGCCAACTTCACCGCGGGGATGATAATGAACCTGTTGTTTGCGCAATACATCAATGGCCCGGTCCATTTCGGTATCGGTTACCGCAGTGGTGTAACGGGTCATGGTTGCTTTGCTGAGATCGCCCAGTTTAATTTCGGGCAATACTTCAAAAAAAGCATCGAAGACAATTTTATCCGCACCAATTTCACTTTTCGGCTCAAGACGAGGTTGGCCGGCTAAAGCGATACCGGCTTTTTTGCTCAGCTCAAAAAATAATTCTGCGGCCTTATCAAACTGCACTTCAAAATCAATTTGCATGCCGTATTGCTGCTCAACGATTTTCTTGGGTACTTTACCCGGCCTAAAACCTGCCATCTTGAGGTTTTTTCCTGCCTTAAGCAAACGTGCTTCACGGGTTTTAGCCAAGTCGGTACGAGGAAACTCTAAGGTTACCTTACGATCTAATGCGCCCAAATTTTCTATCTGCACAGCCATGCCTTATCAATTAAATACCGCCGATTAAATGGTCTAAAGTTTAAGCCAGTAGCGCGCTACCTATTGGTGCGAGGAGGGGGACTCGAACCCCCACACCATTTCTGGCGTCAGGACCTAAACCTGGTGCGTCTACCAATTTCGCCATCCTCGCTTTGTAGCGCCGCCAGCTCAAACTTTATGCCAAAGGGTGAATTCTACAATGGCTGGGCTTAGGCCCGATAGAGTAAGGCAACGGCATGGACGGCAAGCCCCTCACCGCGGCCCAAGTGCCCCAATGATTCATTGGTCTTGGCTTTAATATTGATGTGGCTAGGGGTAACGGCAAGATCAGCCGCAATATTCCGCACCATTGCCGGCAGGTATTCGGCTAGCTTGGGTTTTTGGCAAATAATCGTGGCATCCACATTACCCACATGAAAGCCAGCAGCCTGTACTTTTTGCAACGCACTTCGCAATAAAATACGACTATCCAAGTCTTTAAATTGTGGGTCGGTATCGGGAAAAAGCTGGCCAATATCGTTTAAACCGGCAGCGCCTAGTAGCGCATCGGTGATTGCATGTAATAAGGCATCGGCATCTGAATGGCCTAACAAGCCCTTTTCATAGGGAATAGTGACGCCGCCCAAAATCAATTTCCGCTCCGCAACTAAAGCATGTACATCGTAGCCTTGGCCAATGCGAAAAGGTGGCGCGCCATGGGTAGTGGCTGATAGTTTGTCGGCTGAATTCATCGTACCCTCGGTTCTCAAATTAAGGCAAATGTAGTAAGACAGTGTGCATCAAATCCCAGTCAGCGGGATGCGTTACTTTGAAGTTTCGCGTAGCCCCCTCCACTAACAAAGGCTTAGCACCCAATAATTCCATGGCACTTGCCTCATCAGTAATTTCTGCGCCTACTTCCAGCGCCTGTGTTAGCGCACTATGCAGCGTGCCTAGCTGAAACATTTGGGGGGTTTGCGCTTGCCATAGATGCTGACGCGCCAGGGTAGCTTGCGCCAAACTACCGTGCGCGCTCAACTCAGCACGTTTCAAGGTATCAGCTAACGGTATCGCTAATAAACCACCCCATAAATTAGGCTGATTTGTTGCAACTGCGGTTACTGCAGTAATTAGTTGTTGAATTAAGCCCACTGTGATGCCGGGCCGAGCAGCGTCATGGACTAAGACCCAATCATCCGCAGAAATGTGCACATTGAGTAAGGCGCTTAAGGTATTCAGCACGGTTTCATGCCGAGTTGCGCCGCCAGTAGGCAAAAGGTGCAGGCGGCCCTTGGAGCGCTCAACCATTCCTTCTAAATACAAAATTGACTCTGCCTCATGAAATTGCGGGCTTAAGCCGACCCAAATCGATTGAATTTCAGGCGTATTTAAGGCGGCCTCTAAGGCATAGGCCAGCATCGGTTTGGTCCCCAGCAGGCGAAATTGCTTTGGCAAATCCCCGCCTAAGCGAGAACCAGCGCCAGCAGCGGGCAAAACAAGGTGGTAAGCACGATTCAAATTAGGCATGCCTGATTCTATAATGACAGCAGATGTCTGATGGAATCAAGCCAACACCCCCCGTCCCTGCGCCAAGGGCTGGGCAGCGCTTTACCTTTTCAGGCCTAGTGGGGTCGGCCGATGCAGCTTTACTAGCTGAATCAGCTTTACGCTACCGGGCGCAGTTTTCTATCTTGGTGGTTTTTTGTGCTCAGGCACAAGATGCACAAAGGCTATCTGAAGAAATTCCTGCGTTTGCGCCGCAACTAAAAACCCGCCTCCTGCCCGATTGGGAAATACTGCCCTACGATCAATTTTCACCACATCAAGATTTGGTTTCCGAGCGCTTAGCAACATTACATGCAATGCTGAATGGCAGTTGTGACATTGTTTTAATTCCAGTAACAACCGCTCTACAAAGGTTAGGTCCACCCCAGTTTCTTTCCGGCCACACTTTTTTCTTTAAACAAGGTGATCGCTTAAATGAGAGTGCCCTGCGATTGCAATTGCAACAGGCTGGCTATGATCCCGTAAGTGCCGTTATGCGCCCTGGTGAATATAGTATTCGTGGGGGCTTAATTGATTTATTTCCAATGGGGTCTGCACTACCCTTTCGCCTTGATTTATTTGGTGATGAAATTGAACAGCTGCGCGCTTTTGATCCCGATACACAACGTAGTTTGTATCCAGTAAAAGAAATTCGCCTCTTACCTGGACATGAATTTCCTTTTGATGATGCCGCACGCGTGGCCTTTCGTGGACGTTGGCGCGAAGTCTTTGAGGGTGACCCAAGTCGCTGTGCGATTTATAAAGATGCCAACCTAGGTATTCCTAGTGCTGGTATTGAATCTTATCTACCATTATTTTTTGCTGAGCCAGCGACACTATTCGATTACTTGCCGCTTGCCGGTGAAGGGGTTTGGCTAGCTTCAGTTGGCGATATTGAGGGCAGTATTCGCAGTTTTTGGAAAGAAACTCAAAGTCGTTATAACTTCTTAAAACATGATGTTGAACGCCCTATCCTTAATCCGGATGCATTATTTTTAGATGTTGATACTTTTTTTACGCAAGCCAAAGCTTACCCCCGACTAACACTTGAGGATGTATCGTTTGCTACCTCAGGAGCGGCAACAACCGCGTCAGCATTTTTACCGGTTCCAGAAGTTGCCGTCCACCGGCGTGATGCTGATCCGCTCTCCCGCTTGCGTCACCTCGTTGCTCAGCAGCAGTATCGGATCGTGATCTGTGCAGATACTGCAGGACGACGTGAATCGATTCGGCAACTAATCGAGGAAAGCAATTTAGTTGTTGATACAAAAAATAGTGCGCCCTTTGCATTAAAACCCGCACAAAGCGAAACCTTAGCTGACTTTATCAGCAGTAAGGCTAACTTTGGTTTAGTTGTAGCGCCTTTGTTTAATGGCTTTAGCTGGCCTAGCGCGAAGCTTATTGTCATTACCGAAGCAGAGCTCTTTACGGCGACAGCAAGACAACGACGTAAAAGTGGCGCGCAGCAAATTAGCGATCCCGATATGTTATTTAAGGATCTGGCAGAACTTAAAATTGCTGATCCAGTAGTACACGCTGAACACGGTATTGGACGCTACCAAGGACTCGTCTTGCTAAATTTAGCACCGCCCAAAGCACCGCCCATATTTGAAGAGTTTTTACATTTGGTTTACGCTAATCAGGCTACGCTATATGTGCCCGTCCACCAATTGCAATTAGTTACCCGTTATGCTGGATCCGATCCTGAATCAGCTCCCCTACATCAATTGGGCTCAGGTCAATGGGAAAAAGCAAAGCGTAAAGCCGCCCAACAAATTCGCGATACTGCCGCCGAGCTACTGAATCTCTATGCCGCGCGTGCGCTTCGGCGAGGACATGCATTTGAATACTCTGCGCATGATTACGCCGCTTTTGCTGAAGCCTTTGGGTTTGAAGAAACGCCTGATCAAACGACCGCCATTGCCGCTGTCATTAGCGATATGACTAACGGCAAATCAATGGATCGCTTGGTTTGCGGTGATGTGGGTTTTGGTAAAACCGAAGTGGCTTTAAGGGCTAGTTTTATTGCCGTAATGGGAGGTAAGCAAGTTGCTATTCTGGCTCCCACCACGTTATTAGCGGAACAGCATGCAGCTACCTGGAAAGATCGGTTTGCCGACTGGCCAGTGAAGGTAGTTGAGTTATCACGTTTTAAAACTGCAAAAGAAATTACTGCTGCCCTAGCTGCAATTGCCGCTGGCGACGCCGACATTGTGATTGGTACTCATAAATTGCTTTCTAAAGATACTCACTTTAATCGTTTGGGCTTAGTCATTGTTGATGAAGAGCATCGCTTTGGAGTACGCCAAAAAGAGGTGCTTAAAGCATTACGTGCAGAAGTTGATATTCTGACCCTTACTGCCACTCCCATTCCACGTACTTTAGGCATGGCAATGGAAGGCTTACGGGAACTTTCTATTATTGCAACTGCGCCGCAAAAACGCTTAGCGATTAAAACGTTTGTCCGCCGCGAAGGTAATGATGTCATTCGCGAAGCCGTGTTGCGGGAAATTAAACGGGGTGGTCAAGTTTATTTTCTCCATAACGAAGTTGAAACGATTGAAAATCGTCGGCTTGCGTTACAAGCGCTCTTGCCTGAAGCGCGCATTAGTGTCGCCCATGGTCAAATGCACGAGCGACAGCTCGAATCCGTTATGCGGGAATTTGTTACGCAACGTAGCAATATTCTATTGTGTACCACGATTATTGAAACTGGTATTGATGTACCCACAGCAAACACCATCATCATGCACCGCGCCGATAAATTTGGTTTAGCCCAATTGCATCAACTGCGGGGGCGCGTTGGCCGCTCGCACCATCAGGCCTATGCTTATTTAATGGTGCCCGATCCCGATGCCCTGAGTAAGCAAGCGCAATTACGCCTTGATGCAATTCAGGCCATGGAAGAATTGGGTTCCGGTTTTTATCTGGCCATGCATGACTTGGAAATTCGTGGCGCTGGTGAAGTTTTGGGTGATAAGCAATCAGGCGAAATTCATGAAATTGGCTATCAGCTTTATACCGAAATGCTCAACCGCGCGGTCAAGTCCCTAAAAAGTGGCAAAGAGCCTGACTTATTAGCCCCCTTACAAGTGACCACCGATGTTAATTTAGGCGTACCAGCCTTATTACCAGAAGATTATTGCCCCGATGTGCATGAGCGTCTGTCACTCTACAAGCGTTTTGCAGCAACCCATGATTTTGCTGAGTTAATGGGTTTGCGCGAAGAATTAGTCGATCGTTTTGGCGATTTACCAGATCCCGCTAAATCATTTTATGAAACCCATCGCTTACGTTTAGAAATGGCTGGTTATGGCATTAAAAAAATTGATGCCAGTCCCTTAGCTATACAAATGCATTTCATTCCTAACCCGCCTATCGATCCTTTACGCATTATTCAACTCATCCAAACCCACGCGCATATTCAACTCAATGGCCAGGATCGTTTAAAAATTACCCCGCCTAAAGCACACGACTTTGATCTTTTAGAAAAGCGCTTAGAACAAATTCGGCAAGTGCTAAAACGCTTAAATGAATCAGCCCTCAGTGAGGCTTAATTGATGTGGCTGATGCAAATCTCTTCTCTCGTTAGCCCTGCATGAGCATTAATCCACGCTTAGTTGCGCTCTCACCTCAAGCTGTACCCGCTAAATTAGATATCGCTGCGAGCGCATGGTTGAAGCAATATGACATCCATTTAAGTAATGCAAAGGAAACGAATTCACCGACATTGCACATGCGCTCATGGGAGTTAGATCACGACTTAGATATAAAACAACGGCCAATGTTACGTGCCTTACTGAATGAATATCAAGTCGATATGGCCTTATTACCCGCCCAATTTGAGCCAGCGCAATTGCGGATTTTAGCTATTGATATGGATTCCACTTTAATTAA
>JBAXGQ010000015.1:0-29674 GCA_037139315.1 Burkholderiaceae bacterium | reverse complement strand
AGACCCCTAGGGCTTCTTTCTTATGAGTCGTCTGCCCTAGCCAACTGAGCTGTGAACCCAATAAACCGTTGATTAATCTTCCTCGAGGAAGGTCTTTAACTTATCACTCCTACTTGGATGACGCATCTTACGTAAAGCCTTCGCTTCAATTTGCCGAATACGCTCACGTGTTACATCAAATTGCTTACCTACTTCTTCAAGCGTGTGATCAGTACTCATTTCAACACCAAAGCGCATACGTAACACTTTTGCTTCGCGAGGGGTTAAAGAATCGAGCACATCTTTCACTACGTCACGCATTGAATCATGCAAAGCTGCTTCAGCAGGCGCAAGCGTATTGCCATCTTCAATGAAATCGCCTAAATGAGAATCTTCATCGTCACCAATTGGGGTTTCCATAGAGATTGGCTCTTTCGCAATTTTCATAATCTTACGAATCTTGTCCTCAGGAATTTCCATCTTCAGCGCTAAAGTTGCGGCATCCGGCTCGTGGCCAGTCTCCTGCAAGATTTGGCGACTAATACGATTCATTTTGTTGATGGTTTCAATCATATGCACTGGAATACGGATTGTGCGTGCTTGATCTGCAATAGAGCGGGTAATTGCCTGACGGATCCACCAAGTTGCATAGGTTGAAAACTTATAGCCACGACGATACTCAAACTTATCTACCGCCTTCATTAAACCAATGTTGCCTTCTTGAATTAAATCTAAGAACTGTAAGCCCCGATTGGTATATTTTTTAGCGATAGAAATAACTAAACGTAAATTAGCTACTGTCATTTCGCGCTTTGCTTCACGCGCACGTTTTTCGCCAGCAGTCATTTTTTTATTGACTTCTTTTAACTCAGGCAGCGGCAAGACCACGCGCGTTTGAATATCAATTAACTTTTGCTGTAACTCTTGTACTGCGGGAACATTACGTTCAAGCAATGCACTATATGGCTTAGATTCTTTTAACAGATTCGCAGTCCACTTGAGGTTCATTGCCATTTTTGGAAATGCGTTAATCACTTCACCGCGATTAACACCGACTTTATCAACTAATAGGCTAACGATACCACGCTCTAGCTTCCATACTTGATCGACTTGTGAGCGCATGGTGTCGCATAATTTTTCAACACTCTTCGCTGTTAACCGGAAACCCAACATTTCATTACGAATACTTTCTTGCGCCTTAATATAGGCTGGACTGTTATAGCCATCGCGGTCAAAAGCGCGCCGCATTTTATCGGTTTGCGTGCGAATAATGGCAAATTTCTTCAACGAAATTTCTTTGAGCTCTTCCAGCTGCTTGGTGTTCGCTGTGCTTGCGCCGCCGCCGCCTTCTTCTTCGCCCTCTTCTTCGCCTTCGATTGCATCGAGGTCAACTTCGGGCTCTTCTGGCCCTAGCTTAATATCTTCAGCATTAGGATCAACTAAACCATCAACAAATTGATCGATTTCCATTTCGCCAGTGGCAATTTTTTCAGCATTTGCCAAAATTTCACCAATGGTTACTGGGCAGGCAGATAAAGCCATGACCATGTCTTTTAAACCGGCTTCAATTTTTTTCGCAATGACAATTTCGCCTTCGCGAGTCAGCAAATCTACGGTGCCCATTTCGCGCATATACATCCGCACGGGGTCAGTTGTACGACCAAATTCGGAATCCACAGTAGATAAAGCGGCTTCAGCTTCTTCTTCAGCCTCTTCTTCAGAAGCGCCGGCAATGCCATTTTCATTTAAGAGCAGTGTTTCTGCATCTGGCGCCTGCTCGTATACCGTAATGCCAATATCATTTAACAAGCCAATTAAGGTTTCTAGGGCATCAGCATCTGACAATTCATCTGACATCACGTCATTCATTTCGCCATGCGTGAGGTAGCCTTTTGACTTACCCATCTTAATAAGCATTTTTAAGCGTGCACGCCGCAGCTCCTGTTGCTCTTCACTACCCAATTGCTGGGCGGCAAATTCTTTTAGCAGGGCCTTTTCTTTTGCCTTACGATCGCGCGCTTTTTGGCGATCTGTACGGACATCAGTACCAGGTTCAACCACTTCTTCAATTTTTGGCTTGCGGCCACGAACTTTTTTCTCAACCTCAACTTCTGGCAAAGGCGCTGCTGCAGCCGCAATAACTGCCTTACCTTTTTTAATGGGTTCGACTACTTTTGTAGTGGCCTTAACAGTCGGTTTTGCAGTTACTTTGCTAATTGCCTTCGGCGGTGTCTTAGCGACGGCCTTAACAACGCCCTTGGGATTGGCTGACTTACTTACTGGTTTCTTTGTGCTCGCTAATTGTTTCTTAGCTAAGGGCTTAGCGCTAGACTTGCTGCTGCCCTTAATCGGGGTCTTAACAATAGCTTTTGCTGGTGTCTTAGCCTTAGGTTTGGCACTTGGCTTGACGACAGATTTCCCCGTTGGCTTTTTGGCACTGGATAGAATTTTCTTTTGCGCCGCCTTTGCCACCGGCTTCATGGATTTAGTGGCTGGTTTTGCCGGCTGCTTAGCTACCGCTTTTTTTACAACTGCAGCTTTAATGGGTTTTTTGGATTTGGTGGTTGGCATAGATTGGCGCTTACTTACAATACTGTTAGGGGATGCCAGCACAACGCTGGCACTTACGGTGGGCAAATACCCAAATTTCGTCAAACTTCAATGCAAGTCTTTGAATTACAACAATAATTTTTTCGGGAGCCTTACATTATAGTCGATTGACAGGTTTTTGCCTATCTTCCTACGCAAATCTCAGCTTTTCCCCTAGCTCGCGGTAGCGTTTACGGTCATCCTCACTCGCTGCATTCTGCGCAATTTTTTGGGCAATTTCCGTCATTTCTTCTTTTAGATGCAGTAGCTCCAATTTTTTCATCGCACCATTTAAATCTGCTTTCGCGCCATCAAAATCCAGGTCAGAGCCCATGACTCGCTGCCGCAGAATTTCATATAAAGGGGCTAACTCACTGTTAGCCAACTGCTCCTGAAATAATGCAAAAGCCCCAGCACCTGCGGCGGGTGTCGCATCGCCCTGCGCTAAGAATTCAACCAAATCACATTGCTGTAGCAGATCTTCCATTAAGCCTAAAGTCTTCGCTGAGCGTTGCTGCGCAGATTTGAGAATTAATTGTCGCTGGTTAGAGTCAAGTCCTTTACCCAAATGCGGAAACTGAATTAAGACTCGCAAAATTTGCTCTGCTAAATCGGTTGGCGCTTGGGGGGGTACTACTGCTTGACCAACATTTCTGCGCTGCGCACCTTTGCCTGATTGCCAAGGTGCTAATGAGTCCCGTCCTTGCCTTGAGCCCGGAATATTTGCCTGCCAATAAGGGGGGCGCCCTGCAAAATTACCTTGCGCTTGACTCGAATTTTGTTGGGCTGGTTTAGCGACTTGGGCTAAACCACAAAAAGCCTCTAGTTCAGGCGGGGTTGTCGCCGTACGCAAAGCAACTTCGCGCAAAATTTGCGTTCGTAAAGCTATCGGCGGCATCGATAATAATAATGGTTTGCTGGCGTGATGTATTTTTGCCCGTCCCTCAGGCGTTCCAAGATCTTGCTCTTCGCTCACTGTTTTAAAAAAGAAACTTGATAAAGGCATCGCTTCTTTAATCGCCTTATCAAATGCTGCAGCACCAAAAGTTCTGACATAGCTATCGGGATCATGCTCGGCCGGTAGAAATAAAAAACGAATTTCTTTATCGTCTGACATCAATGGTAAAGAGGCTTCGAGCGCGCGTTGCGCAGCCCGCTGACCGGCGGCATCGCCATCAAATGAAAAAACAATGCGGTCGGTTTGACGCAATAAAGCCCGCACGTGATTGGCAGTGCAAGCTGTTCCTAAGGTAGCAACGGCATTTCCAAAACCTAATTGCGCTAGCGCTACTACATCCATATAGCCTTCACAAACTAATACAAATTCTTGGGCACGAATCGCTTGGCGCGCCTCAAAGAGCCCATATAAAGTATTACCTTTCGAGAACAAAGGCGTTTCAGGTGAATTCAGGTATTTAGGTTCGCCCTGATCTAAGATGCGTCCACCAAACGCGATGGTTTGTCCCTTCGGATTACGAATGGGAAACATAATGCGATCACGAAAGCGGTCGTAACGTTTACTATCGTCGCCTTCACTTTGAATGATGAGGCCGCCCTCCGCTAATATTTTGGCAATCTCTTCATTCGCGTACGCACCAAAAACAGCTTCGAGACCCTGCCAGCCGTCAGGCGCGTAACCCATCGCATACCGTTTAGCAATTTCACCGGTTAAGCCTCGACCCTTGAGGTAATCGATAGCCCGTGGGGCGATTTTTAATTGCTGCTGATACCAATCGGCAGCTAGAGTCATGACTTCACCTAAAGCTAGTGCTTGCTTCTGTCTCGCTACATCCTGCAATGTGCGCTCTTCACGTGGCACAGTTAAGCCAACAGAACGCGCCAAATCCTCAATCGCTTCGATATAGCCAAGGCCCGAAAACTCCATGAGAAAACCAATCGCTGACCCATGCGCGCTACAACCAAAGCAGTGATAAAACTGCTTCGTTGGTGAGACAGAAAACGACGGTGATTTTTCTTGATGAAACGGACACAGGCCTTGATAGTTTGCGCCCGCTTTTTTTAATTGCACATGCTGCCCAACGATATCAACGATATCAATGCGATTGAGTAAATCAGCAATAAACGATTGGGGAATCAAGCCCACGGATTAGTCCAAGGTCATGATGGATTTAAGGCGGCCTTCACCATAGCTGAAACCGCACCCATATCTGCTTTACCAGCTAATTGCGGTTTAAGCGCGCCAATGACTTTACCCATTTCTTGCGGGGAACTGGCATTCAGTTGCGCGATCGTTGCTTTAACTATTGCCGTGACTTCCTCGGTAGAGAGTTGCGCTGGCATATAACCCTGCAAAATAGTTTGCTCGAGCACCTCTATTGCGACCAAATCAGTACGACCGGCTTTTTGAAATTGCTCAATTGAATCTTTTCTTTGCTTGATTAATTTTTCTACTATCGCTACCACTCCAGCATCATCAACCACGACGCGCTCATCAACTTCGCGCTGTTTGATCGCCGCCAATAAAAGACGAATGGTATTTAAACGAGCCGTTTCTTTGGCACGCATGGCGTTTTTCATATCTTCAGTAATTTGTTCTTTGAGGCTCATGCTGTCATTCTCCTAAAAACCTACGAATATAGTAATACCTGTGCCCTTAAAAGCAAAAACCCGCTGCGTATTACCGTCAGCGGGTCTAAAACATTGACCTAAAGAATTAATTCAACAAATGAATCGATAAAAAGCGTGTTAGAACAGCTTCTTAGGCAACATTTGACTGCGCAAACGCTTGTAATGGCGTTTAGCAGCTGCGGCTTTTTTGCGTTTACGCTCAGCCGTAGGCTTTTCATAAAATTCACGCGCGCGTAAATCGGTTAGGAGGCCATTTTTCTCAATGGTGCGCTTAAAACGGCGCAATGCCACTTCAAATGGCTCGTTTTCCCGGAGGCGGACTGTTGTCATACTGTTTAACTCGTTTATGCTCGAAAATGATTGAAAATTTACAGAATCACGGATTCTAGCACGACTAGGCAAAAAAATGATTGTTTTGGGTATTGAAACCTCTTGTGATGAAACGGGTCTAGCCCTCTATGACACCGCTCCCTTGGCAGCGGGACGCCCCGCGGCACTGGGCATTATGGGGCAAGCGCTGCATTCCCAAATTGCCATGCACCGAGATTATGGCGGGGTAGTGCCTGAACTAGCGTCGCGCGACCATATTCGGCGTATTTTGCCCCTTTTGGAGCTAGCCTTAGAGCAAGCTAAGCTAGATTTAAAGGCCATAGACGCTGTGGCATATACCCAAGGGCCTGGTTTAGCGGGAGCGCTTTTAGTGGGCAGTGCCTTTGGTCAATCGCTAGCACAAGCATTACAAAAACCCGCATTAGGTATCCATCATTTAGAGGGTCATTTACTTTCCCCCCTTTTGGGAGCGGCTGATGATGGCGTGCCAAACTTTCCCTTCGTAGCCCTCTTAGTTTCAGGTGGGCACACTCAGTTAATGCAGGTTAAGGCGGTGGGTCAATACGAACTACTTGGCGAAACCCTCGACGATGCTGTTGGTGAAGCGTTTGATAAAACAGCCACGCTCTTGGGATTGGACTACCCAGGCGGTGCTGCCGTATCTAAACTAGCTAGTCTTGGTAAAGCAGGTCGCTTTAATTTGCCACGCCCGATGCTCCATTCAGGCGATTTAGATTTTTCATTTTCAGGACTTAAAACTGCAGTACTAAATCAAATCAAACAACATTCACAATTTGCAAGTGCAAATGCTGTCGACAACTTTCGAGCTGACTTAGCGTATGCTTTTGTTGAGGCGGCAGTCACTGTCTTAGTAAGTAAAACGACTAAAGCAATGCAGTTAACAAACTGTCGCGATTTAGTCTTAGCTGGTGGAGTGGCTGCAAACACCCAGCTGCGCACAGCTCTACAGTCTGCAGCAAAGAACCTGCAATTTAACGTCTTCTATCCGCCCCTTGAGCTTTGCACTGATAACGGTGTGATGATTGCATTTGCTGGAGCGCTGCGCTTACTCTCAAAGGTCAGCTCAGAAACGCAAGCTGAAAGATCCGGCGCCTTTAGTGTTAAGCCCCGCTGGGATTTGGCGCCACACTAGTAATGCGGGCAAAAGCGCTGTGATTATGAATCGATTCAAAATTTTCTGCGTCGACGGTGAAACCACGAATGCGCGCATCTTGCTGCAAACGACCAGCAACATCGCGCACTAAGTCTTCAACAAATTTGGGATTGTCGTAAGCGTGCTCGGTTACCCACTTTTCATCAGGCCGTTTTAATAAACCCCACAACTCACTCGAGGCCTCGGTCTCGGCGATGGTAATTAAATCTTCTACTGTCATGATGGCTTGCGGATCTAGCGCCACTGTCATGGTGACATGCGAGCGTTGATTATGAGCGCCGTAATCGGAAATTTCTTTTGAGCAAGGACATAAGCTCATCACTGGCACGATGACATGCAATATTAAGGTCGTCGTTACGGCCCCCGCTTGCGTACCCAACTTATTTTTCTGGATTTGTACAGTCCACGTCACCTCGTAATCCATCAAACTCTCAACAGCAGAAACTGGAGCGTGTTTTTGAACAAAGTGGGTATAGGTAAATTGAATCATGCCTTGTTCAGCTTGCAATAACGGTAACATTTCCTGAGTCATGGTGACGAGAGCACTACTATCCATCGCCGTCTTTTGTTTTTGTAAGAGCGCAATAAAACGTGACATATGCGTGCCCTTACTAGCGGCGGGCAAGGCAACACTCATCGTAAAGTTTCCAACAGTAGGAAAGGTGCCGCTAGCAGTACGAATCGTTAAGGGATGACGAATACCCCGAATACCCACTTGCTCGATCGGCATCGCCCGCTCATCAGCAGTCGACTGCACATCGGGCATAGTGCGGTTTTTAAGAAAGGAGAGGTTTAAATCATTCATTACGCTATTTTCAAGGAAAATTGGGTTCTTTGCCAACTCTGGCGCCAGATTACTTACTCAGCGACTGTGCCAATGGCTCAATTTGCGACTGATTAGTGCTCGGAAAGCGCTTGGCAATAGCAGCGTGTATGCCTGCCGAATCAAGGCCACACTTCGCCATTAACAAGTTATAGTCGCCATGCTCGATAAATTCATCAGGCAGACCTAGTTGCAATAAGGGTTTATTGATCCCCATGGCTGTTAAGGCCTCTAAGCAAGCGCTACCAGCGCCTCCCTGAATCGCACCATCTTCGAGCGTCACTAGAAAATCGTGCTCAAGTGCGACTTTTTTTAATAATTCAGTATCTAGTGGCTTAACAAAACGCATATTTACTACAGTTGCATCACAGTCTTCTGCGACTGTAAGGGCTGGATAAAGCAAAGTACCGAAACTCAAAATTGCGAGTCGACTACCACTCGCTGCGCCAGTTTGACGACGTACCTCACCCTTACCCAGAGGTAAGCTACGCAACTCTTTCGGTGGAGTACGCCCTACACCAGCACCTCTTGGATAACGAACGGCAGTAGGGTGTGACTGATGAAAAGCAGTTGTGAGTAAATCGCGGCACTCGGCTTCGTCTGCAGGTGTCATGATGAGCATGTTAGGAATGCAGCGCAAAAAGGGAATGTCGTATGCCCCCGCATGCGTCGCGCCGTCAGCGCCTACCAAACCAGCCCGGTCTAAAGCAAACACCACTGGCAAATCTTGCACTGCCACATCATGAATCAGCTGGTCGTAAGCCCGTTGTAAAAAGGTCGAATAAATTGCCACCACCGGTTTCATTCCTTCACACGCCATACCGGCAGCGAAAGTAACCGAATGTTGCTCAGCAATACCCACGTCGTAATAGCGCAGTGGAAAGCGTTTCTCAAATTCAACCAAGCCCGAACCCTCGCGCATTGCTGGGGTAATTCCAACTAAGCGCGGATCGGCTTCGGCCATATCGCATAGCCACTCACCAAATACTTGGGTAAAGGTTTGTTTTCCTGCGCCTGTCGGTTTAATTCCCTCTTCAGGATTAAATTTACCCGGGCCGTGATACATCACAGGGTCAGCCTCAGCTAATTCGTAACCTTGACCTTTGCGCGTGATCACGTGCAAAAACTGTGGGCCGCCGCCCTCTAAGGCTAAGCGTCGCAAATTTTGTAACATCGGTAATAAGGTATCTAAATCATGTCCATCAATTGGGCCGAAATAGGTAAAGCCAAACTCTTCAAAAATCGTTGAGGGAGAAACCATTCCCTTAGCGTGATCTTCTAGTCGCTTGGCAAATTGCCGTAATGGCGGCGCCATTGATGACAGCGCACGATCAATGCCCTTTTTCGTCGCCGAATAAAATTGGCCACTGAGAAGGCGCGCCAGATATCGATTTAAAGCACCAACTGCTGGTGAAATCGACATATCGTTATCGTTCAAAATCACGATCAACGGTAAATCTTCATAAATGCCAGCATTGTTCATCGCTTCATAAGCCATGCCCGCACTCATTGCGCCATCGCCGATCACCGCGACTACTACACGCTTTTCACCTTTTGTTTGCGCTGCCCGCGCCATGCCAATAGCAGCAGAAATACTGGTGGAAGAGTGGCCAGTGCCAAACGTATCGTAGTGACTCTCGGCGCGGCTTGGAAAACCTGATAGGCCACTAAACTGCCGCAATGAATGCATGCGCTCACGGCGCCCCGTTAAAATTTTGTGGGGATAACTTTGATGACCGACGTCCCATACCAAGCGATCTTCAGGGGTATTAAAAACATAATGCAAGGCTACCGTTAACTCTACGGCACCTAAATTAGATGAAAAATGGCCGCCTGTTTTAGAGACTGAATCAACGATAAACTGCCGTAATTCTTCTGCTACCTGCGGCAGTTCTTCGCGCGACAACTTTCTCAAGTCGCTGGGGTCATTAATGGTGGGCAAAATCATCTTCATAAGTCTATTTTCTTCGATTTACAACGAACGCTGCCAAGCCACGTAAAGCATCTGCTCGCAAACCAAAACTATCAATACTAGCTAGGGCTTGTTGGTGCATCTCTTGGGCCTGCCCTTGAGCGTAGTCTAAACCCATCAGGGTCACATAGGTCGGCTTATCGTTGGCGGCATCTTTGCCGGCCGTTTTACCGAGGGTTTGACTATCTGCTGTGGCATCCAGCACGTCATCGACTATTTGAAAAGCTAAGCCCAGGGCACTTGCAAATGAAGTCAAGGCGCGCATCTCTGCTGGCGATAAGTTCGCCACAATCCCTCCCATTTGTACTGCGCAAGTAAGTAATGCCCCAGTTTTCATTTGATGCATATTTTGTAAGCCGGCTAAATCGAGCTTTGCACCTACGCTATCCAAATCAATTGCTTGCCCACCAGCCATACCACGCGATCCAGCAGCACTAGCCAACCCCGCAATTAATGCCAGACGCATCTCGCTATTGCCTAGTGCCTTAGCCAATATTTCAAAAGCACGGGTTTGCAATGCATCACCAACCAGTAGTGCGGTGGCCTCGTCAAAAGCTTTGTGCACTGTCGGTCGGCCGCGACGTAAATCATCGTCATCCATGCAGGGTAAATCATCATGCACTAAAGAATAGGCATGCATCATTTCAATCGCGGCAGCTGCGGTATCGAGCATGTTTTCATGTTCACCATCGGCTAGAGTGCTAGTTGCACTCGCGCGAGGATTGCCAAGTTCACCGGCGGCATAGACCAGAAGTGGCCGCATTCGCTTGCCACCCCCCAGGCTAGCGTATAGCATCGCTTCGTGCAAACGCTGGGGCACTGTTTGGGCAACATCTAAATTTTTGATGAGTGCTGCCTCAGCACGAGCAGAATGCGTTTGCACCCACGCCTCGAAATTAAATGGGTTCATACGACTTTTTTCTAACCCTCAAAAACCCGCACCTGCTGCTCTACCTGCGTCAGCACAGCTTGACAATGCTTAAGAAGAGCTGCACCGCGTTGATAAGCCAATAAGGTTTCTTCTAAAGAAAGCTTGCCAGACTCCATATCGGCGATGAGTTTTTCTAAATCTTTCAAGGCCTGTTCGTAGCGCAAATTGGGGTCAATTGGGCTCTGCGCCGCTGCACTTGCATCAGCTGGTTTTTTGGCAGGCATATCTTCTTTCCCTCTTGAAATAAGGCAAATATTGGTAAATAAACCCCCATCTTAATGGCAAACTAATCCGTAGGTATAATCCATGCCTTCCTTTCCAATATCGATTCGTCGATGGTTGGATTGGTTGTTCCGCTTAGCTTCGGCTGACTTTTTCGGGGGTGGGGAGAATGACTAATCTGGCTACCGCGCAGCAACTTGCGCCGTCCAAACTTCAATTGCCAGTAACGGCCTATTTTGACCTTGATTTATATCAACGTGAAATCGACTTGCTATTTAAGCAAGGGCCTGCTTATGTAGGTCACGAGTTAATGGTACCTGAGCTCGGCTCTTATCAAACCTTGCGGGCCGAAAATGAAGGGCGGATACTCGTGCGCAATGCGCATGGCGTTGAGCTACTGTCAAATGTTTGTCGCCATCGCCAAGCGCTGATGCTCAATGGTGCCGGTAAAGTGGAAACGATTGTATGTCCCTTGCACCGTTGGACCTACGATTTAGAGGGCGGCCTATTGGGGGCGCCCCATTTTGAAAATAAGCCTTGTCTGCACTTAGGAAAATCGCCCTTACAGAATTGGCAGGGCTTATTGTTTGAAGGACCACGTGACGTGTGCGCTGATTTAGGCCGACTTGGCGTCACTGCCGATTTAGATTTCACCGGCTACCTACTCGATCACGTAGAAGTGCATGAATGCAATTACAACTGGAAAACATTTATCGAGGTTTATCTTGAGGACTACCATGTCGAATCCTTTCATCCAGGACTTGGTAAATTTGTTTCCTGTGAAAATTTGCAATGGGAATTTGGCGACTGGCATAGCGTACAAACTGTGGGTATTCATAAAGATCTCAGTACGCCGGGTACCCATACTTACCGTGACTGGCATGCAGCTGTCCTGCGTTATCACCAGGGAAAATTACCTCGACACGGGGCAATTTGGCTTACTTACTATCCGAATGTCATGGTTGAATGGTATCCAGGGGTCTTGTGTATTTCTACACTACATCCGCTTGGCCCCAACAAAACACGCAATATTGTCGAGTTTTATTATCCCGAAGAAATTGCTTTATTCGAGCGTGAATTTGTCGCCGCAGAACGCGCGGCCTACATGGAAACTTGCCTAGAAGATGATGAAATTGCTGAACGCATGGATGCAGGGCGTGCGGCTTTAATGGCGCGTGGCATCAATGAGGTTGGGCCCTATCAAAGCCCAATGGAAGATGGTATGCAACACTTTCACGAATGGTACCGCCGCACGATGAACTTGGAGAACCCAACATGAGCCAACCCTTAATTACTGCCAATCAATTAGAAGAGTTACTCAATACTGGTGCTGATGTTTTACTCTGCGACTGTCGCTTTGATCTCGCTAAGCCCACTGCAGGACGTGAAGCGTATCAAATGAGTCACCTACCTGGTGCTATTTACGTCGATCTCGATCAGGATTTATCTGGCCCGCAAACGGGCGCTAATGGACGGCACCCATTACCTAGTCCTGAGGTCTGGGCAAAAACCCGCCAACGCCTTGGCATTAATTTAAATACTCAGGTTGTAGCGTATGACAATCAGGGCTCAGTTTTTGCCAGTCGTCTCTGGTGGATGCTAAGAGCAATTGGTCATGCCCAAGTACAAGTGCTCGATGGCGGGCTCGACGCCTGGAATGGTGCTATCGGCAGCAAGCCGCGCGAACCCATTGCGTTAGATGCTATACCTACTGCCGTTCCCTATCGCGATTTAGTGCTTGTTGAAGAGGTTGTAGCAAATTTAGGTATGACAGAATCAGCAGCGCGCTTGGTTCTAGATGCCCGGACACCCGATCGTTTCCGCGGGGAAAATGAAACCCTTGATCCCGTGGGTGGGCATATTCCAGGGGCTACTAATCGCTGCTTCAAAGAAAACTTACGGTCCAAACAATTTAAAACAGCGGATGAACTTTATCGCGAATTTAGTATTCTTTTAGCGGGTAGATCTGCTAATAAAATTATTCATCAATGTGGTTCTGGCGTCACTGCCTGTCATAATCTCTTAGCCATGGAAGTAGCTGGCATCAAGGGCTCCCAACTCTATGCTGGCAGTTGGAGTGAGTGGTGTGCAGATTCGCAGCGACCTATCGCGACAGCAGAATAACCACGCCAATACCGCAGCCGATTAACATAATTTGCCGTAAGGATTCTCGCCAATGCGGGCGGCGGTGCATTTGCGGAATTAAATCACTGACAGCGATATAAATAAAACTGCTCGAAGCAATTACTAACAGGTAGGGCATGATGTGGTGCGCACGCTCTAAAAAAAAGTACGCTAATACGCCGCCCAACACTGCGAGCGAGCCACTAATTAAGTTATAAAGTAAAGCACGGGCTTTAGAAAATCCAGCATTGAGTAAGACAATAAAATCGCCTAC
The DNA here is from genome assembly GCA_037139315.1 of Burkholderiaceae bacterium. Classification (GTDB taxonomy): domain Bacteria; phylum Pseudomonadota; class Gammaproteobacteria; order Burkholderiales; family Burkholderiaceae; genus Polynucleobacter. Next base: position 16,667 of record JBAXGQ010000015.1, on the reverse strand, counting down.
TTCTTGCGGAATTTCATGGGCAATAATGGCAAGCGCAGTAAAAATACCAACTTGCATATTCGCCATAAACGCAGCTGCAATCAGTACACCATCAACAAAATTGTGTAAGCCATCACCAACTAAAATAGTCCAACCACTATTCCCAGCCATTTCCGCATCATGCCCTTGATGATGATGATGCCCATCGCCTTCATGGTGATGACTGTGGCGTAGTAAGGCAATTTTTTCTAACAAAAAAAATCCGAGCAAACCCATGAGTAAAGCAGCAAATAAAATGGATGGGTTAGCGTTTGGCATGGCAAATGCTTCTGGCAAAGAATGTAAAAATGCCGTGGCCAATAAAATGCCGACCGAAAAACTGACCATGGTGTTGATCATCTTGCTTAAAAAACCTAAGGACAAACTAGCGGCAATTAAAACACTGGCTAAGCCCGCTAAAGCAGTAACTGCAACGATAAGTTGCAGGGTACTCAATCCCATCATGCGACGCCGTATTGCTTAAACCAAGCGAGGCATTTATCCCAACCGTCTTTAGCAGGTCCAGCACGATACGATTCACGATAGTCGGCATGAAAGGCATGCGGTGTATCGGGATAGACTTCAATTCGCGAGGCCTTAGCAGCGGCATTGGTAGCTGCTGCTGCAGTTAAAGCGGCGCGCATTTTTTCAACTGTGTCTAAGGGAATGCCAGTATCAGCACCCCCATATAAGCCAAGTACCGGTGCTTTTAATTCAGCAGCAATATCCACTGGATTACGCGGACTATTAGGCGTGGGTACGCCAACTAAACGACCATACCAAGCAACGCCAGCGCGTACCTCTGGCAAAGTAGCAGCGAGCCAAGTAATGCGACCCCCCCAACAAAAGCCGGTTACGCCAACTCGCTTCACATCACCGCCATGGGTTCCTGCCCAAGCTAGCGTCGCTTTAAGATCAGCCATTACTTCTGCATCCGGTGTCTTGGCAACAATATTGCTCATAATTTCAGCGATGGTGCCAAAGGTATTGGGATCACCAGCGCGGGTAAAAAATTCTGGAGCAATTGCGAGGTATCCAAGTTTGGCAAAACGTCGTACAACATCAGCAATATGTTCATGGACGCCAAAAATTTCACTAACCACAATCACAATCGGCAAAGGCCCCGAAGTTTTGTTTGGACGTGCGGTGTAGAGTGGCACTTTAGTATTACCTACGACAATGGTTTGCTCGCTGGCTTCAATTCCGGCGAAGTCCGTTTGAATCGCCGCCGCTATCACCGGCTGCGCTGCGGCCACGAAACCGACACCCAAGCCACTAATGGATACAGTCGAGACTGCCGAAGCAGCAGAAGCTACTGAAGTTTGCATAAATTGCCGCCGTTGATTTTGCATTGCCTCTCCTTAAATTTAGTTACCTACTATCTTGGCCTATTTACTTAATGCGCTTCTTCCCAGTTATTACCCACACCAATACTTACCACAAGGGGTACGCGCAATTGTGCCACTGAGCCCATTAAACCAGGTAAAGCATCACGCAAACGATCTACCTCGGCAAATGGCGCATCAAATATTAATTCATCATGCACCTGCAAAAGTAAGCGAGTGTGTAATTTCTCTGCTTCTATCCACTGCTGCACGGCAATCATGGCTAATTTAATTAAATCGGCAGCTGTACCTTGCATGGGTGCATTAATGGCTGCGCGTTCTGCGCCCTGTCGCCGCGGACCGGAACTTTTAATTTCGGGCAACCATAAGCGTCGCCCAAAAACGGTTTCTACATAACCACTTTCTCGCGCCTCGAGTCGTGTTCGTTCCATGTATTGCGCTACCCCAGGATAGCGTTCAAAATAAGCATCAATGTATTTTTGCGCTGCTGCCCGCTCAATACCTAGATTACCTGCTAAGCCAAAGGCACTCATGCCATAAATTAAACCGAAGTTAATCACCTTGGCATAACGGCGTTGCTCAGCAGTAACTGTCGCTAAGGCAATGCCAAATATTTCTGCCGCAGTCGCTTGATGCACATCTAAGCCGGCAGCAAAAGCAGCTAGTAAGTTTTCATCTTGCGCAATGTGCGCCATGATGCGTAATTCAATTTGGGAATAATCAGCAGAAACCAACTTACAACCATCAGCAGCAACAAATGCCTCTCGAATGCGCCGACCCTCTTCAGTGCGTACGGGAATATTTTGTAAGTTGGGGTCGCTCGAGGCTAAGCGACCAGTGACGGCAACCGCTTGAGAAAAATTGGTGTGTACGCGACCTGTTTTCGGATTTACCATGCGAGGTAATTTTTCAATATAGGTCGACATCAACTTCGCTAAACTGCGGTAATCTAATATACGTGCAGGTAAAGGATAGTCTTCAGCTAATTTTTGTAAAACTTCTTCATCGGTTGATGGTGCGCCTGCCGGCGTTTTTTTAATCACGGGCAATTGCAACTGGCCAAATAAAATCTCGCCAATTTGTTTGGGCGACTGAATGTTGAATGGCTGCCCCGCAAGTTGATGAATTTCTGTCTCGAGCGATAAAAGACGCTTTCCCACGGTTTGGCCTTGCTTAGCCAATAACGCAGTATCAACCTTAATGCCATTACTTTCCATAATGCCTAGTACGCGCATCGCCGGTAATTCTATTTGCTGATACACATAACAAAGTCCAGGATTTTGCGCAATTTGGGGCCATAAAAATTGGTGCAAGCGCAAGGTGATATCAGCGTCTTCAGCAGCATAAGTACAGGCTGTGACTAAATCGACTTGATCAAACCCAATTTGATGAACGCCTTTGCCGCAAACTTCTTCATAGCGAATAGTCTTGATACCTAAATGTCGCTCGGCCATGCTATCCATATTGTGCGGTAAGTGCGATTCCAATACATAGGATTCAAGCAAAGTATCGAATGCAATTCCCTGCAGGGTTATGCCATAGTTAGCAAAGATGTGGGCATCATATTTCAGGTTCTGTCCCACCTTAGCTTTGCTGGCATCTTCTAGCCAAGGCAATAAACGCGCTAATACCCAGGCGCGATCGAGATGGGCTTCGCCAGTGCGATGCGCTACGGGTATATAGCAAGCCTCGCCTGCCTCTACCGCAAAAGAAATTCCGACGAGCTCGGCTACAAGCGCATCTAAGCCAGTAGTTTCGGTATCGACTGCGACAAGTTCAGCTTGTTGAAGCTTTGCGAACCAACGCTCAAAACCTGCCTCATCGACAATGCACTCATAATTGCGCCCTACGGTGTCTGTCAGCACCTCAATCGTGGTACCAACAATACCAGCCGCTATAGCTACGGGCTCTCCCGCAGGCTTTTCTACCGCTGCTGCAATATCCCTTAACCAAGTTTTAAAAGCGTAGCGCTCGAATAACTCGCGTAATTTTGGCGCATCCTCTGCAACTGCATGCAGGTCATCCAAGCTGGGCAAGTGAGGCGATAAATCACAGTCCGTTTTAATCGTGAGCAATTCGCGTGCGCGCAATAACCAAGGCAAGCTAGCGCGTAAATTTTCGCCCACCACACCTTTGACCAATTCTGCTGAGGCCATTAAATTATCTAAATCGCCAAACTCAGCCAACCATTTATTAGCTGTTTTAGGGCCAGCTTTAGGGACCCCCGGTACGTTATCTACAGTATCACCAATAATGGTGAGGTAATCGACGATGCGCTCGGGAGGTACGCCGAATTTATTAATCACCCCGGCAATGTCCAAGCGCTCATTGGTCATCGTGTTAATTAATGAGACCGAAGAATTCACTAATTGGGCTAAATCTTTATCACCAGTTGAGATAATCGTTTCCCAGCCAGCTGCACTTGCTTGGGTCGCTAACGTGCCGATCACATCGTCGGCCTCAACGCCTGACACCATCAAGATAGGCCAACCCATGGCTTGCACCATCGCATGAATTGGCTCAATTTGCTTCACCAAGTCTTCGGGCATCGGTGAGCGATTTGCCTTGTACTGGTCATACATCTCATCGCGAAAAGTTTTACCCTTGGCATCGAAGACGCAGGCGATATGATCTGCAGCAATATCAGTTCGCGCCCGGCGGAGCATATTGACCATGCCATAAATAGCGCCAGTTGGCTCGCCTGCCCCATTACGTAAATCGGGCATCGCATGAAATGCCCGATAAAGGTAGCTAGAACCGTCAATTAATAGGAGTCTGTGTTTAGTCATACCGCAATCGTACAATCTAGTTGCCTAACACTCATAAATAGAGGATTTTAAAGATGCGCCAACTTCGCTTGACCCGCCTTCCAGCAAGCTTGGCATGCCTTTTAAGCTTTTTTTGGGGCAGCTTGGTTTTAGGACCCCTACCGGTTCTAGCTCAAGCAGGTAATTTGCAAGCACTGAGCCCAGAAGATCTGCAACAAATTAATGGTCCCGCCCAATCGCCAAGCAGTACAGCCTCGACCAAGGCGGGCAGCAAGTTAACTCACCAGCCCTCCTTTACACATACCAGCTCAAATGGGACGCAAATTACGGAATATCGAGATGCTCATAGCCCTACTAGCGTTCAGGTTAAAGGTCCATTAGGTGCCTACGATATGTCTCACCCTTCCTCTTTGATGCCGGGTGCACGCGAGCCCGCCACCACTATTCTCAGCGTACCTAGCTTCAACCTTCCGCTGCGATAAATTGGTTTTAGATAATGGCCGTTTATACCCCGCTCACCCTCTCTGAAATTACACCCTGGTTCGAGCACGAATTTTCGCTTGGCAAGACAATGGATTTAAGAGGCATTCATGGCGGTATCGAGAATTCCAATTTTTTTCTTGATGTAGCTCAAGCCGGTGAGACTCATGAGTATGTTCTAACGATTTTTGAGCGCTTAACTGCTGCGCAGTTGCCCTACTATCTAGACCTGATGTTGCACCTCGCCAATAAAGGTATTCCGGTACCTAAGCCAATTGCTAATCGCGCTGGAGAGATCCTTTTTACCCTCCATGACAAACCCGCTGCTATTGTCACTAAATTACCAGGGCAATCGCACCTGCAGCCCACTGCCGAAAACTGTGCGATGGTTGGTGCGATGCTGGCCAAAATGCATTTAGCTGGAGCAGATTTTCCGACTGTGCAGGCTAATTTACGCAGTCTCGCTTGGTGGCAACAAACTGCTCCTGCCATACTGCCTCATCTTTCCAGTACCCAACAAAGCCTCTTAAATAGCGAGTTGCAATTTCAAGCAGCATTCTTTGCGAGCGCCGATTATGCGCAGTTGCCCTCTGGCGCCAGTCACTGTGATTTATTTCGCGATAACGTGCTGTTTGTCGAGCACCAACAACAAACGCAGTTGGGAGGCTTATTTGACTTTTACTTTGCCGGTGCCGATAAATGGTTATTTGATCTCGCGGTAACCGCTAATGACTGGTGTCTTAACGCTAACCATGCCGATTTAGATGAGCAGCGTCTCGCTGCTTTGCTGAATGCTTATCAAACTATTCGCCCCTTGAGTGCAGGCGAAAAGCGCAGTTGGTCTGCTATGCTTCGTGCAGGCGCATTACGTTTTTGGATTTCGCGCTTATGGGATTTTTATTTACCCCGTAACGCGCAAATGCTCACTGCACATAACCCCAATCACTTTGAGGCGATCTTAGATAGTCGTCGTAAGCAAAAAAATAATCTCTTATGAAACTGAATAGTGTTAATGCCCAACAAGGCTACGTCTGGATTCGCCAAGGTATATGGCTTTTTAAACAAAACCCGTTGGGCTTTTTAATGCTCGTGTTTTTGTATATTTTTTTAGTCCAGCTAGCTATCTTAATTCCTATTGTTGGTGTCTTTGCAATTTTGCTCATCACCCCCTCATTGCAGTTCGGTTTCATGACGGGTTGTCGCCAAACGATTCAAAAAATTCGTCTTTCACCCTTGGTCTATTTGGTTGGCCTACGCTCTTCAGGAGCCTTAGTACGTAAAAGACTTTTGCAACTTGGCCTGATTCACACTAGCTTAATTTTAGTGTTAAGTTTTATCGCCAGCTTCTTTGTTGATGTGCAGGTACTCTTGCCTGCGCTAACTGGTGATAAACCTCTGGGCATCGAGATTATTAAGCAGATGTATATCGTCTTAGGGATTGTGGTGGCACTCTATATTCCGATTGGGATGCTGATGTGGTTCTCACCAATTCTGGTAGGTTGGGAAGACATGCCGGTTACCCAAGCACTTTTTTCCAGTTGGATTGCATGCTGGCGCAATCGCAGCGCATTTATCATTTATTTATGCATATGGGGTGCGCTATTAGTGGCGGTGCCATTGTTGCTCAGCACCGTGTTTGAGGCGCTCAATTTGAGCGAAGTAGGCTCGTTTGTCATTGCCCCAATTTCAATGGCTTGTATGACAGTGCTGTATTGCTCTGCGTTTGCTACCTGGAAAAATTGCTTTTCCGATAATGTGGCTACCACTAACCCTGATGAGATTGGCGCTTAACCAACGATAAGGTAGTGCTGAGCCATTCCCCGTTAATCAATGGCTGCTAACTTCGCGATACTCAATTGCAACCATTTCACGCCGTGCCGCTTGAAATTAATTTGTGCACGCGCATCAGCCTCAAGGCCCTCTAGGGCAGTAATACGCCCTTCACCAAACTTCGTATGAAAAACCTGCTGGCCAACCTGAAAGGGATAAATGTCTCGCGCTGGTGCAGCCATGCGGGGAATATTGCTACTTAAAGCGCTGTGCGCTAACCGCGGCTTACGCGCAGTAGGGCTATCTTCGTAATCAAATACCTGACTGTCATCACTATCGTGCGAGTAGCCACTTTGCCAAGTACCCCCGCCACTTCGTCCCCCGCCCCAACGCGCATCTTTCATTTTGGGGGTAAGCCATTTCAAACATGCTGTCGGTAATTCTTCCAAGAAGCGTGACGGCATGTTGTAACGCACTTGACCATGCAACATGCGTGATTGCGTATGCGACAAATACAAACGTTCTTTAGCGCGCGTAATCGCCACATACATCAGGCGTCGCTCTTCTTCTAAACCATTACTTTCATTAATACTATTTTCATGAGGAAATAAACCCTCTTCAAGCCCAGTAATAAAAACCGCAGTAAATTCCAAGCCTTTGGCCGAGTGGACGGTCATGAGTTGAATGGCATCTTGCCCGGCTTGCGCTTGGTTGTCTCCAGCCTCTAAAGAAGCGTGCGCTAAAAAAGCGGCTAAAGGCGACATTTCTAAAGAGCCGGCATCGTTCTCACTTGGCATTGAAGCGGCTTTAGCGTTCTGCCCAAAACCCTCTTCGGCAATAAAAGCCGTGGCAGCATTAATTAATTCTTGTAAGTTTTCAACCCGGTCTTGACCTTCGCGCTCACTTAAGTAGTGCTGAATTAAACCGCTATGTTGAATTACAAACTCGACTGTTTCAGGCAACGTGTTGTGCCGGGTTGCTTCGCGCATGTGATCGACGAGGCGCACAAAGCCACCCAGGGCTGCGCCAGCCTTGCCTTCGAGTGTGCTGGCCGCCGAGTACAAGGAACATTGTTGTAATTGCGCCGCATCTTGAAGCGCCTCAATACTTCTCGCTCCAATTCCCCGTGTGGGAAAATTAACTACACGAGAAAATGACGTATCGTCATTGGGGTTTTCAAGTAAGCGTAAATAAGCTAGCGCATGTTTTACTTCGGCGCGCTCAAAAAACCGTAAACCACCATAAACTCGGTAGGGTAAACCAGCAGAAAATAAATTATGTTCAATAATTCGCGATTGCGCGTTGCTACGGTAAAGCAAAGCAATCTCACTACGACTGATGCCGCTATTAATCAGCCCTTTGATTTCGTCAATGAGCCAAGCGGCTTCCATCCCATCGCTCGCCGCTTCGTAAATCCGCACTGGCTCACCATGACCCGCATCCGTGCGTAAATTTTTACCTAAGCGCGCAGTGTTGTTAGCGATTAAGTGATTCGCGACATCTAAAATATTGCCATGGGAGCGATAATTTTGTTCTAACTTCACCATGAATGGGTGAAATTGATTTTCATATAAACGCATATTTTCTACATCAGCACCGCGAAACGCGTAGATACTTTGGTCATCATCACCAACCGCAAAAACCGAACTTGCACTGGCGCTAGCACGACCCCCGTCATGGCCAGAAAGAAGCTTTAACCACGCATATTGCAACGCATTGGTATCTTGAAACTCATCAATCAAAATATGGCGAAAGCGCTCTTGATAATGCGTGCGAATCGGTGCGTGGTGCTGCAATAATTCATAGCTGCGTAATAGTAATTCAGCAAAATCAACTACCCCTTCGCGTTGACATTGCTCATCATAGGCAGCGTAAAGCTCGGCCATCCGATCTTGGAAGGCGTCACCTGAATGTAAATCTTTGGCCCGCATACCACGCTCTTTTGCATGGGCAATAAAATATTGCAATTGCTTAGGGGGATATTTTTCATCATCGACTTTAAGTCCCTTTAAAAGTCGCTTAATCGCTGACAATTGATCTTGGGTATCGAGTATTTGAAAGGTTGATGGCAAACCCGCATCACGATGATGGGCGCGTAATAAACGGTTACACAGTCCATGAAAAGTGCCGATCCACATGCCCCGGGTATTAATTGGCAAGATCGCCGCAAGGCGAATCATCATTTCTTTGGCTGCTTTATTGGTAAAAGTTACTGCAAGTACGCTAATTGGTGAAGCTTGACCCGTTTGAATCAGCCAGGCAATGCGCGTAGTGAGCACACGGGTCTTGCCGCTACCGGCGCCCGCTAAAATTAAAGCAGAGCGCGAACGGCCCTTTTCATCGCTTGGCGGCAGTGTGACTGCTTCGCATTGTTCGGGATTCAGGTTGGCGAGCAAGTCAGAGTACATTAGGCCAATTATAATTTGCCTCTTATGCCAAACCCTTTAAATCCCTCTGCTTCAAGCCCCATCAACCCCACCGCTGATTTAGAGTTGGCTAAATCCTATGAACCAGGCCCCATTGAAGCCTATTGGGGCCCTGAATGGGAACGCCGTGGCATTTCAGAAACTACTTTAGACGACCAGAAACCCAACTTCAGCATCCAACTGCCGCCTCCCAATGTCACGGGTACTTTGCATATGGGACATGCGTTTAACCAAACGATGATGGATAGCCTCATTCGCCATGCCCGCATGCAAGGTTGTAATACCCTCTGGCTACCGGGCACTGATCATGCTGGTATTGCCACGCAAATTGTGGTTGAGCGACAACTAGATGCGCAAAAGGTCTCACGCCATGATCTGGGTCGCGAGGCTTTTCTAAAAAAAGTTTGGGAATGGAAAGATACTTCTGGCTCAACCATTACGCGCCAAATTCGTCGTCTTGGTGCATCCATTGACTGGTCACGCGAATATTTCACCATGGACGACAAAATGTCAGCGGCCGTGGTTGAGGTCTTTGTGCGCCTACATGAGCAAGGTTTAATTTATCGGGGCAAACGCCTAGTCAATTGGGATCCTGTCCTCGGTACCGCCGTTTCCGATTTAGAAGTGGTGAGCGAAGAAGAGTCAGGCAGTCTGTGGCATATTCGCTATCCATTAAGCGATGGATCCGGCGAATTAATCGTCGCGACAACAAGGCCAGAAACTTTACTGGGCGACGTTGCGGTGATGGTGAATCCAGAAGATGAACGTTATCGTCATCTGATTGGACAAATGGTGAATTTACCCTTGTGCAACAAAACCATTCCCATCATTGCTGATAGCTATGTTGATCCTGCCTTTGGTACTGGCGTTGTCAAAGTAACTCCTGCACACGACTTTAATGACTACGCCGTTGCCCAACGCCACCAATTACCGCTCATTACGATTCTGACGCTCGATGCCAAGATTAATGAAAACGCCCCCAAAATCTACCAAGGCCTGGATCGCTTCGCCGCCCGTAAGCAAATCATTGCCGACTTAGAGGTTGCAGGTTTAATGGCGGAAGTAAAACCACATACCTTAATGGTGCCCCGTGGCGACCGCACGCAAACCATTATTGAACCGATGCTGACCGACCAATGGTTTGTTGCCGTTTCTAAACCGAGCGCTGACAACCTCTATCAACCTGGTGCGTCAATGGCCAGTGCTGCATTACATGCCGTTACGAGCGGGGCAATTCAGTTGGTGCCCGAAAATTGGGTCAGTACGTATACGCAATGGCTGGAAAATATTCAAGATTGGTGTATTTCTAGGCAGTTGTGGTGGGGCCACCAAATTCCCGCCTGGTATGGCACTGACGGACAAATATTTGTAGCCCGTAATGCAGCTGATGCGCAAGCCAAAGCCAGTGCAGCCGGATACTCCGGACCACTACAGCGCGACCCTGATGTGCTTGATACCTGGTTTAGTTCGGCACTCGTACCCTTCAGTTCATTGGGTTGGCCGCAAGCAACTCCGGAGCTGAAGCACTTTTTACCTTCCTCGGTCTTAGTTACTGGCTTTGACATTATTTTCTTTTGGGTGGCGCGTATGGTGATGATGACTTGCCACTTTACGGGGCAAGTACCCTTTCATACGGTCTATGTGCATGGCTTGGTACGCGATGCTGAAGGCCAAAAAATGAGTAAGTCAAAAGGGAATACCTTAGATCCAATCGACCTCATCGATGGAATTGAATTAGCGCAGCTCGTAGACAAGCGCACTGCTGGTCTCATGAATCCGAAACAAGCGGCAAGTATCACCAAAAAAACCAATAAAGAATTTCCTGATGGCATTCCCGCTTTTGGTACCGATGCCTTACGTTTTACCTTTGCCTCTCTAGCATCGCTAGGCCGTAATATTAATTTTGATCAAAAACGCTGCGAAGGTTATCGTAATTTTTGTAACAAACTCTGGAATGCCAGCCGCTTCGTTTTAATGAATTGCCCCGGTGATGATGCAGCCAATGGCTTTGCGCCCTGTGACAATGAATGCGGTCCCGATGGTTATCTCGATTTTTCACCGGCTGATCGTTGGATTGTGTCCCAACTGCAAACCACTGAGGCAGAAGTTGCCAAAGGTTTCGCGATGTATCGCTTTGACAATGTGGCCAGCGCGATTTATCAATTTGTTTGGGATGAATATTGTGATTGGTATCTAGAGCTCGCAAAAGTTCAGTTACAAACTGGCACGCTTGCCCAACAACGCGCTACACGGCGTACGCTCTTACGAGTCCTTGAAACTATCTTGCGTTTAGCTCACCCGCTTATTCCTTTCATTACCGAAACCCTTTGGCAAACCGTTGCCCCTAAATCTGGCAAAGAACTGAGTCAGCAAGCAAGCCAATCAATTGCTTTACAGCCCTATCCCATCAGCCAGCCTGAAAAAATCGATGCAGGTAGTGAAGCGTGGATGACGCAAATCAAGGCTATTACCGATGCCTGCCGGAATCTCCGTGGTGAAATGCAAATTTCACCGGCACAAAAAGTGCCCTTGTGGATTTGCGGACCGTCAGCTTTTTTAACCCAAGCAAGTCCCTATTTAATGGCGCTCGCGAAATTATCTGAAGTGCGCATCTTTGCCGATGAAGCTAGCCTCGAGCGCGAAGGTGCGGGTGCTCCTATTGCCTTAGTTGGCGAGATTAAATTACTACTTAAAATTGAAGTCGATTTAGCTGCTGAGCAAATACGCATTAGCAAGGAATTGGTGCGAATTGCCAATGAAATTGATAAATGTCGCCAAAAATTGAATAATGAAAGCTTTGTTGCCCGCGCCCCAGACGAGGTAGTCGCACAAGAAAAACAGCGTCTTGCAGGCTTTGAGCTCAACCACGAAAAATTAGCTGCCCAACTGGAGCGCTTAAAATCATCTTAAATCCTTTTTAGAATCGAACTTTATGAGCAATGCCAAGTTAAAACCCGTTAGCAAAGCAGTATTTCCAGTTGCCGGCTTAGGTACGCGGTTTTTGCCTGCTACTAAGGCCAGTCCTAAAGAAATGCTCAATATTGTCGATAAGCCGCTGATTCAATACGCGGTTGAAGAGGCGATAGCTGCCGGGATTACTGAAATGATTTTTGTCACCGGCCGCAGTAAACGCGCCATTGAGGACCACTTCGATAAGGCCTATGAACTTGAAGCCGAGCTGGAGGCTAAAAATAAAACGGCTTTACTCGAAATTGTGCGTAATGTGAAACCGAGTCATGTCGATTGTGTATATGTGCGTCAACCTGAAGCTTTGGGCTTAGGTCACGCGGTACTTTGCGCCGAAAAATTAGTACGCGATGAGCCCTTTGCTGTCATCTTGGCAGATGATTTATTGGTTGGCGATCCAGCAGTATTGACGCAAATGCTCGCAGTGCATGATCAATATCAAGGCTCTGTTTTGGCGGTAGAAAAAATTAATCCTGCCCAAAGTAGTTCTTATGGCATTGTGGCTGGCACTCTTACTAGCCCAGGTGTGCATCGCTTAACGGGCATTGTTGAAAAACCGTTACCGAAAGATGCGCCGTCAAATTTAGCCGTGGTGGGTCGCTATGTACTCTCTTCTAATATATTTAATTACATTCGCAATCTTCAGCCTGGCGCTGGAGGCGAATTACAGCTCACCGATGCGATTGCCGCCTTATTAACAGCAGAACCCGTGTATGCCTACGAATATCAAGGCGTACGCTACGACTGCGGAAGTAAATTAGGCTATCTCAAAGCAACTGTAGATTTTGCTCTCCGCCATCCTGAAGTCAGTAGTGATTTTGCCGCGTTCTTAAAACAACGCTAAGTTTCTTACTGAACTACTGGCTTAGCCTCGACCGCTAAAAAATTTAGCGGCGCTTGAGGTAAAAAACAAAGGTATCGTTCACTACCTCAGTAGCGATCAGTTGGTTGCCAGTTTGTTTGGCAAACGCTGGGAAATCATGTTTTGCGCCTGCGTCGGTAGCGATAATTTTGAGAATTTCTCCGGACTGCATATCGGCTAAGGCTTTTTTGGTGCGCAAGATTGGCAATGGGCAATTCATCCCGACGGCATCTACTTCGCGATTAGGAAGCGGTAATTCGGTAACGGTGCTCTCATTAAAAGTGACTTGATTCTCGTTCATGCTATTTAACCTGCAGTTTTTTCTGCAGTTTTCTCCCTAATCCATTGTTGTACGCTTGCTAAAGCCGCCGGCAAAGCACTTGGCATTGTACCGCCCGCCATCGCCATTTCGGCTTTTCCGCCGCCTTTTCCGCCCACCTGCTGGGCCACAAAATTCACTAAATCCCCTGCTTTTATATGGCTTATTTTATCGGCTGTCACGCCTGCGATCAAGCTGACCTTATCCCCTTGTACAGAAGCTAAAACGATCGCGGCAGTTTTCAGCTTGGCTTTTAAAGCGTCTAAAGTTTCACGTAATATCTGCGCATCAGCACCATCAAGGCGGAGCGCTAATACCATTAGACCATTTACCTCAATTGCCTGCGCTGCAAGTTCATCGCCCTGACTAGCGGCCAATTTTGAGTTCACTCGCTCAAGCTCGCGCTCGGTTTGACGCAAAGTATCTTGCAGCTGGGTAACACGAGTTGCTAGCTCTTGCGGATTACTTTTTAATACCTGCGCTACCGCATTTAGCTTATCTTCTAAATCTTGTAAAAAATGTAAGGCGTTATTTCCAGTGACCGCCTCTACCCTACGAATACCAGCAGCTACTCCAGACTCTGAGGTTACCTTTAAGCTACCAATGTCACCAGTGCGACCGACATGAGTGCCCCCGCACAGTTCTTTGGAGGTGCCAATTTCTAAAACCCGCACTTCAGCGCCATATTTTTCACCAAAAAGCATCATCGCCCCGGTTTTTTGGGCATCTTCGAGTGACATCACTTGGGCTGAGGTTGCGGTATTAGCAAGAATTTCTCGATTCACGAGCGCTTCAATTTGTCTTAACTGGGCTGGGCTAATAGGCGCATGGTGAGTAAAGTCAAAACGGGTTTTACTGGCATCGACCAAAGATCCTTTTTGCATTACATGATCACCCAAGACTTCACGCAATGCTTTATGCAGTAAATGGGTGGCGCTGTGATTGCGCATAGTGTCTTGGCGATGCGCAATATCGACCAGTGCTTTTAACGAATCGCCAACGCACAGTTGTCCCTCTAAGACCTCACCTTGATGGCCAAATACATTGGCTTGAATCTTAAATGTATCGGCAACTTCAAAGCGGGAGCGCTCATTACGTAACTCGCCACGATCGCCAACTTGACCACCCGACTCAGCATAAAAAGGGGTGTGATCTAGAACCACTACGGCGTTATCCCCAGCGGCGACAGACTGCACAGGCACGCCATCAAGATACAACGCAGTAATGGTGTTGCTATCACGTTGCAGTTGCTCGTAACCATGAAATTCGGTTGGCTTACCAGCGTAAGTCAAGCCTTGCGTCATTTTAAATTGCCCTGCCGCACGCGCTTGGTTACGTTGCGCCTGCATAGCCAACTCGAAGCCAGCAACATCGACAGTAACGCCTCGCTCGCGACAAATGTCGGCAGTTAAATCTAAGGGGAAGCCAAAGGTATCGTGCAAGCGAAAAGCAGTTTCACCATCAATATTGGTAGCATTATTTGCTAAAGCGGCTTCTAAAATTTCCATGCCATTGGCAATCGTTTGAAAAAAGCGCTCTTCTTCTTGCTTGAGAACATCACTGACTTTATCTTGCGCCTGACGCAACTCGGGGTAAGCATCGCCCATTTCAGCAACTAATGCAGGTACCAACTGATATAAAAATGGCTGCCGCGCACCCAGTTTAAAACCATGGCGAATGGCCCGTCGGGCAATGCGTCGTAAGACATATCCGCGACCTGCATTACCGGGAATCACACCATCGACAATGACAAAACTACAAGCGCGAATATGGTCAGCAATGACCTTCAGTGAGGGGCTATTGGAATCGTAATTTTGGCCACCAGCGCCATCGACTGCGGCTTTGGCAGCCTGTAGTAAATTGACGAATAAATCAATTTCATAATTGGAATGGACTTTCTGCAAGACTGCTGCAATCCGTTCCAGACCCATACCCGTATCAACACTTGGCTTAGGCAAAGGATGCATATTACCCGCTTCATCGCGATTAAATTGCATAAAAACATTATTCCAAATTTCAATAAAGCGATCACCATCTTCATCGGGACTTCCAGGTGGTCCGCCAGGAATGTGGGCACCATGATCATAAAAAATTTCCGTACAGGGGCCACATGGGCCGGTATCGCCCATCATCCAAAAATTATCAGATGCATAGCGCGCACCCTTGTTATCGCCAATGCGAATAATACGTTCTGCAGGAACACCAATTTGTTGATGCCAAATATCGTAGGCCTCTTGATCTTCTGCATAAACCGTAATTAATAATTTCTCTTTCGGCAATTTAAATACGACAGTTAATAATTCCCAGGCAAATTGAATTGCATCTTGCTTAAAGTAATCGCCAAAAGAAAAATTACCGAGCATCTCGAAAAAAGTATGGTGCCTAGCGGTGTAGCCCACGTTGTCTAAATCGTTGTGCTTACCCCCCGCCCTAATACACTTTTGCGCCGTGGTTGCCCGACTATAAGGGCGCTGATCAAAGCCCAAGAAAACATCCTTAAATTGATTCATCCCAGCATTGGTAAATAGTAGGGTGGGGTCATCGCCCGGAACCACCGGACTAGATGGCACGATTTGATGACCTTTGCTAGCAAAGAAATCAAGGTAAGCTTGGCGGATTTGGGAGACTTTCATAGCAATAATTATCGCATTGGCACTCAATTAGGGCAAACCCTAGATTTTTAGACTAGCAAGGGCTATCAGCGTGGCTTACAATCGCTCATCAATATTAAAAAATGGTCAGTCAGTAACTAGACCAACTTGGAGCGCACTTTGAAAATACGCAATCAACAAGACTTTGCCGCTGGCTTTATGTATATCGTCGTTGGCTTATTTTTTGCCAGCCTAGCTACCGGTTATCAAATGGGTACCGCCGCCAAAATGGGTCCTGGCTACTTCCCTTTTTGCCTTGGAATGCTCTTGGCTGCAATCGGCTTAGTTGTTTTGCTTAGCGCAATCACTAAAAAAGCAGCTGAAGTCAAACTAAAAAAATGGGATCTGAAAAGCGTCATTTGGATTACTGGCGCAGTAGTGCTCTATGGCGTACTGTTAACCACCATGGGATTTTTTGTGGCGCTTATCACTTTGGTATTTGTTTCAGCCTCCGCTAGCCATGAATTTAAGTGGAAAGGCACGATCGTCAATGCCCTTATTTTGCTGATCTTCACGTATCTCGCTTTCGTAGTTGGGCTCAAGCTACAGTTTCCGCTGTGGCCCTTCTTCCTTAATAATTAATCGCTAAAGCCTAGGACACTGACATGGATCTGCTGAATAATTTAGCGCTGGGTTTTTCAACCGCCCTGACTTTTCAAAATTTAATTTACTGCTTCCTGGGATGTTTGTTGGGTACCTTAATCGGTATTCTTCCAGGACTTGGCCCGATTGCTACTATTGCCATGTTATTGCCAGCAACGTATGCATTACCCCCTATTGCCGCCCTCATTATGTTGGCTGGTATTTACTATGGTGCGCAATATGGTGGCTCAACAACAGCTATCTTATTGAACATTCCCGGAGAAACATCTTCCGTAGTCACCGCAATTGATGGCTATCAAATGGCGCGACGAGGGCGAGCTGGAGTAGCGCTCTTTACCGCTGGTATGGGTTCATTTTTTGCGGGCTGCGTAGCGACTTTTATTTTGGCTGCTTTTGCCGCACCCCTTTCACAACTAGCCTTTAAGTTTGGTCCGGCTGAATACTTTTCATTAATGGT
>JBAXGQ010000014.1:0-30018 GCA_037139315.1 Burkholderiaceae bacterium | reverse complement strand
TAATACCTAAATCAATATCAGGAGCAATAATCACAAAATTACCGTCGCGTATTTCGCGGATCAACTGAATCATATTACCTTCGCGCTCAATCGAGTTTCCCCCAAAGCGATTGCGCCAAGTAATAATTTTTTGATTAAAGAAGGGAGTTTTCATACGCTGAAAAAATCCCGAAGTGCGCGGCCAGTTTTGTTCCTTAGCCAGTGCGCTAATAATAATGCTGCCCTCAATTCCCACAAAGTGTGGGTTAACTAGAATGCGGGGCTTGCGGTCTGCTAAATTAACCGTAGTACGAACTTCAATCATGTTACTCAGTTGCTTTATTGAGCCACGCCAAATGATGCTGCGTTCTAATAAGCTACGACCTAATAAGCGCCAATGCAAAACGGCTAAAGAGGAAATTTCTGTAGAACTAAGTTCTGGAAAGCAGCGTTGTAAGTTAGTCTTAACAACCTCCTGTCGTTCGCTAGGAATATGGGCGGCTAACCAGCCCAAGCCATAACCCAGGTGCACTAGGGCAGGATATGGCAAATAGGTTAAGGCATTTAAAAGCCCCACCAAAAGATGGTTCAATGCAGATTTAAGCCAGCTCAAAACTGCCTTACGTCAGTAAAGACAAAACTGCCCTGCGCACCTATTTTATTTTTCTGCTTGATAACGTGCGAGACTATTAGAGTGGGCAATAGCTAGTTCAGCGGGGGCGCCAACGGTCATACCTAAATCGTTAATAAGGCCATTTTCCAAACGGTAAGCCCAGCCATGAATAGTTAATTCTTGTCCGCGAGACCAGGCATCTTGCACGATGGTCGTTTCGCAGACATTCACTACCTGTTCGATCACATTGAGTTCGCATAAGCGATCTTGTTTTTTTGCCGTCGGTAGCGCTTCTCCTAAATAGCGCTCATGCATTTGACCTACATCTTTAACATGCCGCAACCAATTGTCAGCAAGTCCTACGCGCCGCCCGCTAAGTGCTGCATGCACACCAGCACAGCCATAATGGCCAACGACTAAAACATGTTCAACTTTTAGTAAATCAATCGCAAACTGTAAAACTGAGAGGCAATTGAGATCTGTATGCACCACTACGTTAGCCACATTGCGATGGACAAAGAGCTCTCCTGGAAGCAGATCAACAATCTCATTGGCGGGTACTCGGCTATCAGAACAGCCAATCCAGAGGTACTTAGGGGCCTGCTGATTAACTAGGCGCTTAAAGAAACTGGGATCTTGTTGAATACGCTTTTCGGCCCATTGGCGATTATTTTTAAAAAGCTGCTCAAGGGTTTTGTCTGAAGTTTTGGCTGACATAGAGTAAAGTTTAAAGTACTTTTCAATTACTAAGAGAAACGAAAGAAACGCATGGTCAAGCTATTTAAATACCTACTTTTGCCCTTGCTAGTGATGGGGGGCTTATTGGCTGCCTATACCTGGGCTACTCTGAATTGGAGCTATTCTAGTGGCGAGCGTGCTGGCTATGTACAAAAATTCTCGAATCGTGGCTTTATATGCAAAACTTGGGAAGGTGAATTGGCGATGGTCTCAATGCCAGGAACAATGTCTGAAAAATTCCTTTTTACAGTGCGCAATGATGTAGTAGCCCAGACAATTAATGCAAATTTAGGCAAAAAAGTTGCTTTAAAGTACGAACAGCACATTGGCTTGCCGACTAGTTGTTTTGGAGAGACGGAATATTTTGTCACTGAGCTCATTGTATTAGATTAGCTCTCAGGGTTTATTCTATATAGAATTTTTTCGAATAGACTTTATTTTTCGAATAAATTGTGGTTAAAATCCTAGTAGCGCGATGTGCGCAAACTAATCCACAAGGAGTCTCACTTGAACAAAGCAGAACTAATCGCAGCAATTGCTGACGATGCCGAAATTTCAAAAGCGAAAGCTGAATTTGCATTAAATTCATCGATTGAAAATATTATTAAAGCAGTTACTAAGGGTGACTCGGTACAGTTAATTGGTTTTGGTACCTTCTCATCTGGCAAGCGTGCTGCACGCATGGGACGTAACCCAAAAACGGGCGAGCCTTTAAAAATTGCCGCAGCTAAAACTGTCAAGTTTTCTGCAGGTAAAGCATTTAAAGATTCTGTTAATAAGCGTAAGAAGTAATTCGTTTGCATACAGCAAAGCCCGGCTAGCCGGGCTTTTTTATTGACATTCGATTATCTTACTGAGGCCTCTACCCAGGTAATATATGGCTTACAGGGGAATTTTAAGTTTGTACTAAGCGGCGGTGACGATGAATGCTTAATAAAATCCCAGCGCCAAAGCCCAGCGTTACTAGCGCAGTGCCACCATAACTAATAAAGGGTAGTGGCACTCCAACGACAGGTAGTAAGCCGCTTACCATACCAATATTGACAAAAGCATAAGTAAAGAAAATTAAGGTAATTGAGGCGCCAAGTAATCTTGTAAACAAGGTCGGCGCACTTGCTGAGATAGCCAAGCCACGCTTAATTAACGCAAAAAATAAACCTAGCAAAACGATATTACCAATGAGACCGAACTCTTCCGAGTAAACCGCAAATACAAAATCGGTATGTTTTTCGGGAATAAATTCAAGGTGTGCTTGCGTGCCCAACTGCCAGCCTTTACCAAAAAGTCCTCCCGAGCCGATTGCAATAATTGCTTGAATGGTATGAAAACCTTTGCCAAGGGGGTCGCTAGACGGGTCCAAAAGAGTGCAGATGCGATGCTTTTGGTACTCTTTAACTAAGGGCCAGATCATCTCGGGCGTGCAAATGGTGTTCCCAAAGCTAATAATTAAAATAATTCCGATAACAGCGGCAACCACTACGGGAATAATCCAGCGCCACGGAAAGCCCGCTAGAATAATGACGTATAGGCCGGCCGCCAAGACTAATAAGGCAGTACCTAGGTCGGGTTGCCGGGCAATTAGGAAGACGGGCAAAGCCAATAAACATCCTGCAATGGCATAGTCCCAGGTTTTCAGTACACCTTCCCGTTTTTGAAAATACCAAGCCAGCATTAGGGGCATGGCAATTTTCATAATTTCTGAAGGCTGAATTACCACACCAAGATTGAGCCAACGCCGCGCGCCTTTTTTAATTAAGCCAAATGCAGCAACAGCAAGCAATAGCGCTAAGCCCACGCTATAAACCCATACAGCTGCGACTTCGAGCCATTTAGGGGGAATCCAAGAAACTAGCCACATCAAAATAAAGGCGAGGACAAAATTACGTATTTCATCTTCAATACGAACAGCTGTATTTTCGCCCGCTGATAAAAAAGTAATGAAGCCAATGGCAGCGAGGCCTAAAAATATCAGCCCAAGCTGTCGATCAAAACCAAAAAATAGTTGCCCGAACCATTTTTTTAGGGCGCCCTTTTCCATTCAGGAACCCCCTTTGGCCATTTACCTTCAAGATAATAATCAAGTGCTTTACGTGCAATTGGTGCGGCATGTTGAGCCCCGAAGCCAGCATTTTCAACCACCATGGCAATCACGATAGTTGGTTTTTCAGCAGGAGCAAACGCAATATAAAGTGCGTGATCACGTAAATATTCGCTGGTGGCAGAATGTTTATATTCTTGTGAATTGAGGCTGAATACTTGCGCAGTTCCGGTTTTTCCACCAGTTTGGTAGGCTGCATCTTTAAAGACAGCAGCAGAGGTTCCAGAGCGGTTTACTTCAATCATCGCTTTTTTAATTACCTCAATATTCTCCGGCTTGAATTGCAAGCGATAACTTTCTTTAGGTGTGGTTAATTCTTTTTGCCGGGTAAAAGGGTCTTCAATCGCCTTAACGAGGTGCGGTTTCATCACTACGCCGTCATTGGCAACATTAGCAAGCGCATGGGCCAATTGTAAAATTGTAAAGGTGTTATAGCCTTGACCAATGCCTAGAGAAATAGTTTCGCCTTCATACCATTTTTGCTGTTCGGGTTTTTTAAAGTTTGTTTTTTTCCATTGAGTGGAAGGCAAAATGCCCCGGTTCTCACCTTCTAAATCGATGCCAGTAATTTGTCCAAGACCCAAGGGTTTCATAAAGTCATGAATCATATCGACGCCCATGTCTCGAGCCAAAGTGTAATAGTAGGTATCGCAAGACTCCACAATCGATTTTTGCATATCAACCGTGCCATGCCCCCCCTTTTTATCATCCCTAAAAGTATGATTACCAAAATTAAAAAACCCTGGATCAGAAATCGCATCGCTAGGCTTACGTTTATTATTTTCGAGCGCTGCCAAAGCCATAAAGGGCTTATAGGTAGAGCCTGGGGGATAAATACCTTTTAATGGCCGGTTATAGAGGGGCTTTTGTTTTGATTCGTTTAATTCTTTCCAGGTGACAGAATCGATGCCCTCAACAAAATCATTGGGGTTGAAATTAGGCTTGGAAACAAAAGCCAAAATATCCCCAGTAGCGGGTTCAATGGCTACAAAAGCACCGCGAAAGTTGCCATACAGTTCTTCGACTAAATACTGTAATTTAATATCTACTGAAAGCACAACATTTTTACCTGGGGTGGAAGGAAAGCTGGCCAAAGTACGGACTGGCTTACCGCCAGCAGTAATCTCCACTTGATCAATTCCTGGGGTGCCTCGCAATACAGGCTCATAACTTTGTTCAAGGCCAATTTTGCCGACGTATTGAATGCCAGATAAAAAAGACGCCTGCAGTGCATAGGGATCAATATCAGGCCGCGCTGTTTCTATTTCAGTTAGCATGCGCTCTTTATCGCGTTGCGATACGCGACCAATATAACCAATGAGATGGGAGCCAAGTTCGTTATAAGGGTATTCGCGGAAACTACGTGCCCGAATTTCAACCCCAGGAAATTGATAACGATTTGCCATAAAGCGGGCAGTTTCTGCGTCCGTCAACATCGAACGCAAGGGAATGGTGCCCATGTTGCGAGAATCTTCCAAAGAACGTTTGAAATTTTTACGATCGCGCGGCGTAATTAAAACAATTTTTGCTAAAGAATCGATTAAAACATCGATATTGCCTTGAACTTCGCCAGCATTCACTTCTAAAGTTAAGGCCGAATAGTTACGGCCGATGACAATACCATTGCGATCGATTAGTAAGCCGCGATTCGCTGGCGCTGGCACGATAGCAATACGGTTACTTTCAGCCAAGGTAGCGTATTTATGGTGACTAAAAAGCTGCAACCACACTAGCCGAGAGAGTAAAAGTAAAAAACAAAAAGAAACAAATAGCGTAGCAATGTAGATACGCTTTTGAAAGGAGCCTAAATCTGGTTTTTTCAGTGCGCCCATACTTAAAATTTAAAGGGGTCGAGTATGATCAACATGCAGCGGGCGACGTTGCGGCGCCAATAGAATGCGGGTGGTAACTGGCCAAAGCAGCACTTCAATCAGAGTTTGTAAAATACCGCTACCAATTGCCCACCAATAAATCGTGCCGCTCAAGAGCCAATGAATTAGCGGGGGAAAAAGGGCTACTAATAAAAATAAGGGGATGATGTGCAGTGCTTGCGAAACAACTGGCAAGGCAATAATGCGCCGGTGCCAAGTCACGGCTAAATATGCGGCTAGTGAATAGCTAAAAGCATGGATTCCTAATAAATCAGAATTATGTACGTCCATCAGCAAGCCAAGTGCAAATGCAGATATAACGCCGATCAGGCGGTGTTGATGAATATTCCAAAAAATGAGTGCAAGCACTAAAAAATCGGGTATCCAAGCATAGTTACCCAGCGGCAAAAGATTGAGTAGAAGAGCGCAAAATAAACTGACATAGATAAATACACGATTTACTGGACGAAGGATATAGCCGCTTTGAAAGTCGATCATTGCATGCCTTTGGTGCGTGTTTGACGGCGACCGGGAGCAAACCCGGCGTTATCAGTTTGGCCTGTTGGATTGCTAGAGGACTTCTGTGGCGCAGGTTTGGCATCGACTTGTGTTTCATACAGCAAGGCTAGTGCATGGCGATAGCGATTCACTGGGGCAATCGGTACACAAAATACATTTGAGGAGTTTTTTTCTAGATTCCGTTCGATCCGGGTAATCATGGCAACAGCAAACCCAGGGGGATAGGTGCCATCAATTCCTGAGGTTAAAAGAATGTCGCCCACCTCTAAATCGCTAGCGACCGGTAAATATCTTAGCTCCAAAGGATTGCTACGACCCGTACCAAAAACAGCGGCACGCAAACCGTTGCGAGCTACCTGAACTGGTACCGCAAAATCACGATCCTCGAGAAGTGATACCTCAGCAGAGTTTTCATAAATGCGCACGACTTGTCCCAAAATACCGGCATCATTCGCAATTGGGTTACCCGCCTTCAGGCCATCATTGCTGCCACGATTAATCACAATGCGTTGTGAAATTGGATTCGGGGGATTAAATAAAATTTCTACCGGCAAGGTTTTGTAAGTAAGTTGTTTTTGGAAATTAAGTAGCTGGCGTAAATTTTGATTTTCAGCCAAAAGTAATTCACCTTGAGTAGCAAGTAGCGCTAGTTCAGATTGACGCAGTTTGATGGTTTGATTTTCACGTTCGAGTTCGCCGCGGGTAGTGAAATAATTACTTGTCCAATCGAAGAGCAGGCGTGGGGTAAGGCTGACATATTCAAGTGGCCGCAAGAGCCAATTGACTTGATTACGCACCGGATCTAGCGTATTAAAACGGAAGTCCATGATCATCAATGCCAAACTAATGGCAAGACAGACAAAAAGTTTAACGAGAGCTGAAATGCCCTGTTTAAAAAGTGGCGGAGCGCTATGTTGCAAGGCTCTGACCGTGTAAACGGTTACTTACTCTTGCGAGAAAACGCCACTCAACTTGTCCATGCGTTCGAGCGCAATACCAGAGCCACGAGCTACGCAGGTAAGGGGGTCTTCTGCAATGTGAATGGGCAAACCTGTCTCTTCTAGGAGTAGACGATCAAGGTCACGCAAGAGGGCGCCTCCACCGGTAAGCATCATGCCGCGTTCGGCAATATCAGAAGCTAACTCAGGCGGAGTTTGCTCAAGCGCTGCTTTAACCGCAGTCACAATTTGATTTAAGGGATCGGTAAGCGCTTCAAGCACTTCATTACTAGTAATCGTAAAGCTACGTGGAATGCCTTCGGCCAAATTACGGCCTTTGACTTCCATTTCTAATACGGCGGAACCCGGAAACGCGGAGCCAATCGTTTTTTTAATATTTTCAGCAGTCTGTTCGCCAATTAACATGCCGTAATTGCGGCGAATATAGTTGGAAATTGCTTCGTCAAATTTATCCCCACCAACCCGAACAGAGCCCTTATAAACCATGCCACCTAAGGACATCACCCCAACTTCAGTGGTGCCACCGCCAACATCGATCACCATTGAGCCATGGGCTTCAGATACCGGGAGGCCAGCGCCAATTGCTGCAGCCATTGGTTCTTCAATGAGAAAAACTTGCGATGCACCAGCGCCTAATGCCGACTCACGAATCGCTCGGCGTTCAACTTGGGTAGAGCCGCAGGGTACGCAAATAATAATGCGCGGGCTTGGTCTAAATAATTTGCTTTCATGCACCATTTTGATAAATTGCTTCAGCATTTGCTCGGTAATGGTGAAGTCGGCAATCACGCCATCTTTCATGGGGCGAATAGCTTCAATATTCCCGGGTACCCGACCTAACATCGCTTTTGCTTCTGTACCTACCGCCAGAATGGTTTTTTTGCCATTAGGGCCGCCTTCTTGGCGAATTGCTACTACCGATGGCTCATCGAGTACGATTCCCCGATCGCGCATATAAATCAAGGTATTTGCGGTACCAAGATCGATTGCGAGATCATTGGCAAAATAGTTACGAATCAGACCAAACATAATGTAAGTGGGAAAATAGTCAAGTTAATGAAGATAAAGAAGAATGATACCCTAGCGCCCCATGAAACTCGATGAAGTCCAGCGCATTGCGCACCTTTCTAGGCTCGAATTGAGCGAACCCGAGGCTGAGGCACTTTTGCCCCAGTTACAGGCTATTTTTGCTTTGGTTGCCGAAATGCAAGCGGTGGATACCAGCGCTTGCGAACCACTGGCGCACCCCATTCTTTTTTTACGTGACTTGGCTCAGCCACTCCGCCTCGATCAGGTTAGTGAAACTGATCAACGGACGGCGAATATGCGTTCAGCCCCAGCTCAAGAAGACGGCTATTTTCTCGTGCCCCGTGTGCTTGAATGAGTTGGCATGCTGCCACTGTAGCCCTCTTATCGAAGGCCTTAGCCGCCAAGCAGGTATCTAGCCGCGAGTTAACGAGCTATTTTTTAGAGCGCATCGCTCAGGGTAAGCGCTGGAATGCATTTTTGGATGTCAATCCTGCTCTGAGCTTGGCCCAAGCAGATCTGGCCGACAACATCTTGGCAAGTGGCTTAGGCGGCCCTTTAACCGGCATACCAGTAGCGCATAAGGATGTTTTTGTCACTCGGGGCTGGCACTCAACGGCAGGCTCCAAGATGCTTAAGGATTATCAAAGCCCATTTGATGCTGCAGTGGTGGCTCGTTTAGGGCTGCCGGACGAGGAAAATCCGACTGCCGCAGGCATGGTCTGTTTGGGTAAAACCAATATGGATGAGTTTGCCATGGGCTCATCGAATGAAAACTCCGCTTATGGCGCTGTGCTCAATCCATGGAATCCAGCCTGCGTAGCAGGGGGCTCATCCGGTGGTTCGGCAGCAGCTGTTGCCGCGGGACTAGCCCCGATAGCTACAGGCACAGATACAGGTGGTTCGATTCGTCAGCCAGCGGCGCTATGTGGGCTAACGGGTATCAAGCCAAGTTATGGGCGGGTGTCACGCTACGGCATGATTGCCTACGCATCGTCTTTAGACCAAGCGGGCCCGATCGGCAAAAGTGCAGAAGATTGCGCGTGGCTTTTAAGTGCGATGTCATTTCATGATGGACGAGATTCCACTTCATTAGCCGATTCGGGCGAAGACTATAGCCGTTATTTGCACCAAGGCTGGAGTGAGTCGCAAATTAAGAATGCAGCAAAGCCTTTAAGTGGTTTGCGTATCGGTTTGCCTGCCGAGTTTTTTGCCGCAGGCTTAGCGCCCGAAGTAGCTCAGGCAGTTGAAGCCGGTGCGCAGCAGCTAGCCGCCTTAGGCGCTACTTTATGCTCCGTCACTTTACCTAAAACAAAATTATCTATCCCGGTTTATTACGTGCTTGCCCCCGCTGAAGCTTCGAGTAATTTGAGTCGTTTTGACGGCGTTCGTTTTGGCCATCGCACCGCGCAATATTCTGACCTTCAAGAGATGTATAAAAAATCCCGTAGCGAAGGTTTTGGTGCAGAAGTCAAGCGGCGCATTTTAATTGGTAGCTATGTTTTATCCCACGGTTACTATGACGCATATTATTTGCAAGCGCAAAAAATACGCCGCATTATTGCCGCTGATTTTCAGACTGCGTTTGAGCAGTGTGATGTCATTTTAGGACCAGTGGCGCCCGATGTTGCATGGCCTTTGGGAGCAAAAACCCAAGACCCCTTGCAAATGTATTTGGCCGATATCTATACCTTATCAACCAACTTGGCTGGCTTGCCAGCAATGAGTGTGCCTTGTGGCTTTAATCAAAATAACTTACCCATTGGCATGCAACTGATCGGTAATTATTTTTCCGAAGCCCGACTCTTGCAAATTGCCCATCTATATCAGCAGGCTAGCGATTGGCATCTGCGGCAGCCGAGCGAGGTGGCGTAATGGAATGGGAAGTGGTCATCGGGCTAGAAACACATACGCAATTAAAAACCCAATCAAAAATTTTTAGCGGCGCAAGTACGCATTTTGGCGCGCCTGCAAATACCCAAGCCTGCGCAGTTGATTTGGCGTTACCTGGAGTGCTACCGGTGTTAAATCGCCAAGCGGTCGAGCATGCAATTCGTTTTGGTCTAGCGATTGGCGCAACCATCGCACCTGTCAGTATTTTTGCGCGCAAAAATTATTTTTATCCCGATTTACCTAAAGGCTATCAAATTAGCCAGTATGAAATTCCGGTCGTGCTGGGTGGACAAGTCGAAATTATTTTTAATGGCGAGAGTAAGTTGATTCAACTCACCCGCGCTCACTTAGAAGAAGACGCAGGAAAATCGGTGCATGAAGATTTTATTGGGCCCCATGGCGAGCCCTCCAGTGGTATCGATTTAAATCGTGCAGGTACGCCATTACTAGAGATCGTGACTGAACCCGTGATGCGCAGCGCAGAAGAGGCCGTGGCCTATGCGAAAGCCCTGCATAGCTTGGTTGTTTGGCTAGATGTCTGTGATGGCAATATGCAAGAGGGCTCATTTCGATGTGATGCCAATGTTTCAGTGAGGCCAATGGGGTCGGCTAAATTAGGCACGCGTTGTGAGATTAAAAATCTGAATTCGTTTCGTTTTATGGAAGAGGCAATGAATTATGAAATTCGTCGCCAAATTGAATTGATCGAAGATGGTGGTGAGGTTAGACAAGAAACACGTTTGTATGATCCGGATAAAAAAGAAACGCGTAGCATGCGCAGTAAAGAAGACGCTAATGATTACCGTTATTTTCCTGATCCTGATTTATTGCCTTTACAAATTGATCAGGCATGGGTCGCCCAAGTACGCGCTGGTATGCCCATCTTGCCAGATGCCGTGCGCAACCAATGGCAAAAAGAGTTTGGCCTTTCTGCCTATGATGCGCAATTGTTATCGCAAGATCGGGCGACGGCACAATTATTTAATTCCCTTGTTGGTTTGGTGGGCCAGCCCATGGCAAAGGTTGCTGCCAATTTAGTTACCGGAGAGCTTGCTTCGGCACTGAATCGTGCTAACTTAACAGCGAGTGATTCACCGCTTGGTGCTAACGATTTAGCCCCATTACTAGAGCGCGTGGCTGACGGCACTATTTCAAACAAAATTGCCAAAGATATTTTTACCATTTTGTGGGATGAGGCTAGCACCGGCCAAAAGAGCAGTACGATTGATGCCATCATTGATCAACGAGGTTGGCGACAAATTAGCGACAGTGGTGAGTTGGCGCGCTTAATTGATCAAGTGATGACAGACAATGCTAAATTAGTTGCAGAATTTCAGGCCGGCAAAGAAAAAGCGTTTAATGCTTTGGTAGGGCAAATTATGAAGGCCTCTCAAGGCAAGGCCAACCCTCAACAAGTGAACGATTTATTACGTAAAAAATTAAGTTAGGAAGATGGAATGAGTTCTAATCACAGCGCAATTGATTCCAAGCAAGCAGAGCAGGAGGCTCTAGTTGCCGATTGGTTGCGAGCCACCCCTGAATTTTTCGAGCGCTATGCCGATTTATTAAATGAAATTCGCTTAAAGCATCCCCATGGTGGTAGCGCTATTTCATTACAAGAGCGGCAGATGTCGATTTTGCGCACCCAAAATCAAGAGCTGAATCGCCGGCTTAGTGAAATGCTGCATTTTGGTAGCCGCAATGATAAAACCCAAAAAGGCTTAGTAGCATGGTTGTTATTGCTCATGCGGGCAAGTACTCGATTTGAGGTTGAGGCAGCAGTAACAACTGGTTTAGCCGAAGTATTTGAAGTTGATGCAGCGTTGGTGTTGCCACCCCAGCCATTTTTTTCGCCTTGGTTAGAAAACCCGTTGTGTGGCTCTGCCAAAGAATTACCGGCAGCAAGCATTGATTTGCTAGCGACGCAAATCGCAATAGATGATGAATGGCAAAGTTTAGTGGCGATTGGTTTACCGTTAAGCAGTGCAGCAGCGCCCGCAGTGCTAATGCTAGCCAGCAAAGACGCTAACCGCTTTACGGCAGATATGGGCGCGTTTTATTTGCGCCAAATTGCCGAGTTAACTGCCGCTGCACTCGATCGTGTGCGCGCTTATGAGCCAGCCTCCGCCTGATCTACCGCCACTTGCGCAAGCATACCTGCACGAGTTGCATGTGTTACGGCAACTCTCGCCCCATACGCTGACGGCGTATCAGCACGACTTAAGACAACTACAACGGCTTGCCCATGAAGATGGCAGTAATTTACTGAGCGCTACTAATGCTCAGGTGCGGCGTTGGGCGGCACGCTTGCATGCGAAAAACCAATCTCCACGGAGTATTGCTCGAGTCTTATCTGCATGGCGCGGCTGGTTTGATTGGCTGGGTCAGCAAAGCGCAGAAAAAAAACGCCTTAACAAAATTCACTTATTAACTAACCCAGTTGCGGATGTGAAGGCACCAAAACGGAGTAAGCCGCTCCCCAAGGCGCTGTCGGTAGAGCAGGCAATTGCCCTAGTGCAGCAAGCCCAGAGCGAGGCGGCAGAAAAACAAGACTTAGATTCGATTCGCGATGCCGCTTTAATTGAGTTGTTGTATTCCTCTGGTTTGCGTTTATCAGAACTACTTGGTATCGATGTGTTAATTAGTCGCGATCGTAAGGATGCTTCTGCAGGCTGGCTAGATTGGGATGCGGCAGAAGTAACGGTTCTGGGAAAAGGCGGCAAGCGTCGGAGCATCCCTGTAGGTTTGCCGGCGATGAATGCATTATGGGCGTGGCGGAACTTTCAACAGGCCGCCGACCTTCAGTCACCCAGCCCGGCTTTATTTATTTCCGCTAAAGGCCAGCGTTTAGCCCCACGCACGGTCCAGGCAAGGCTTCGTACCTTAGCCATCCGCGCTGGCTTGCCAACCCATGTGCACCCCCATATGCTGCGCCATAGCTTTGCTAGCCATGTTTTGCAATCCTCGCATGACTTACGGGCAGTCCAAGAAATGCTGGGCCATGCCAGCATCGCCAGCACCCAAATTTATACCGCCCTTGATTTTCAGCATTTGGCGCAGGCCTACGATTTGGCTCATCCACGCGCTAAACCCAGCAAGGCGTAAGATAGCTAGCTTGTTATCTTCCCTCTGCACTGAAATGGAACTGAAATGGCATTAATTCCCGTCACAATTCTTACTGGATTTTTAGGTAGCGGTAAAACAACTTTACTTAAGCATATCTTGACCGAACAGCACGGCAAAAAAATTGCTGTCATTGAAAACGAGTTTGGTGAAGAAAATATCG
Source organism: Burkholderiaceae bacterium (assembly GCA_037139315.1). Lineage (GTDB taxonomy): Bacteria > Pseudomonadota > Gammaproteobacteria > Burkholderiales > Burkholderiaceae > Polynucleobacter. The sequence continues at coordinate 17,036 of JBAXGQ010000014.1, read as the reverse complement.
ATAACGATATTTTGGTACAAAACAGTGAAGAGACGATTGTGCAAATGAGCAATGGTTGTGTTTGTTGCACCATTCGTGGCGATTTAGTTGAGGCCTTAAATCAACTATGGGAACAACGTCAGCAGAAAAAAATTCAGTTTGAGCGCGTGGTAATTGAAACGACAGGAGTCGCCAATCCCGGGCCAGTTGCACAAACTTTTTTTATGGACGATGATGTGGCTGAGCATTATGTGCTCGATGCGGTCGTGACCCTAGTCGATGCTAAACATGGTCAACAGCAATTAACGGAGCATGAAGAAGCCCAGCGGCAAGTGGGCTTTGCCGATCAAATTTTTATCACGAAGACAGATTTAGTAAGTCCAGCTGAAATAGCGAATTTACGCAGCAGGCTCATGCATATGAATCCCCGTGCGCCTATTAAGGCGATTACTCAGGGGCTCGTACCGCTCAATGAAGTATTAGATTTAAAGGGCTTTAATCTCAACGCTAAACTCGATATTGACCCCCATTTTTTAGGTGCAGAAGAGCATGACCATGCTGACTGTGGCCATGATCATAGTCATGATCACGCAGATCATGATCATGCTGACCATGGGCATCAGCATCATGACCATGCTGGTCATACCGATCGAATTCAATCATTTGTATTTCGTAGTGAGCGCCCCTTCGATTCTAAAAAGTTAGAAGATTTTTTGGGCGGAATTCTGGAGGTTTTTGGTGAAAAAATGTTACGTTATAAGGGAGTGCTTTACGTGAAGGGAAGTGCCCGTAAAGTGGTGTTTCAGGGCGTCCATCAAATGATGGGCAGCGATTTAGCGGGGCCTTGGGGAACCGAGCCCAAGCAAACCCGAATGGTCTTTATCGGTATCGATTTACCCAAAGACACATTAATGGCGGGATTGGAAGGATGTTTGGTTTAAATTGGCATGGGGCACCTTGAGGTACAATCCCGCGCCACAGCCAGATTTAAAGTAACCACCGAAAACTTTGGCAGAATGGGGCAATAACGCTTCAGAAATATTGGGAAGAAAAAGATGATCGTAAAAACAGCAAGTAGCGCTAAGTTAGCCGAGAAAGCAAGCGCAACAATGGCAAAAGAAACCAGTAAAGCCCCAGCGAAAGCCACCGCGAAACCAGCGTCGAAAGGCGCCCCGCAGATTCCTGTAACTGAGGCTGAGTTACTGCAGATGGGCGATAAAGATTATATGAGTGCCGCCCAGCTTGAGTTTTTTCGTTTAAAGCTCGCGACCCTGAAAGAGGATATTTTAAAAAATGCCTCGGAAACCACCGAGCATTTACGGGAAAACATCTTAGTGCCAGATCCCGCTGATCGCGCGACGATAGAAGAAGAGCATGCGCTTGAGTTACGCACCCGAGACCGCGAACGTAAGTTATTAAAAAAGGTTGAGCAAGCTTTGGCACGTATTGAGTCGGGTGATTACGGTTGGTGCGAAGAGACCGGCGAGCCCATTGGCTTATCACGCTTAATTGCCCGCCCAACTGCCAACTTATCGCTTGAAGCCCAAGAGCGGCGTGAACTACGTCAAAAACTGTTCGGCGATTAAGTCAAATATAAACACCAGGCAAGCGTAAACTAAAGCCAGCTAATGACGAAAAATTTACCCACTATTGCCGATATTTCCCCCTTGTTAAAGGCGGAGATTCTGGCCGAAGCTTTGCCTTACATACGTCAATATCATGGCAAAACGATCGTTATTAAATATGGCGGTAACGCCATGATTGAGGAGCGCCTTAAAGAAAGTTTTGCGCGCGATGTCATTTTGTTGAAACTAGTTGGCATGAACCCTGTTGTCGTGCATGGTGGTGGACCACAAATTGATGAAGCGCTAAAAAAGATTGGCAAGACTGGCACTTTTATTCAGGGTATGCGCGTCACCGATGAAGAAACCATGGAAGTAGTGGAATGGGTGTTGGGTGGCGAAGTTCAACAAGACATTGTGATGTTAATTAATCATTATGGCGGTCAAGCAGTAGGCTTGACTGGCAAAGACGGTGGCTTAATTCATGCGCGCAAAATGTTTGTGCCAGATGAATCTAAGCCGGGCGCGACGATCGATCTCGGTTTTGTTGGTGAAATTGAGGCCATCAATCCAGCCGTAGTAAAGGCATTGCAAGATGACGCCTTTATTCCAGTTATCTCCCCAATTGGCTTTAGCGCCGAAGGACAGGCCTTTAATATCAATGCTGATTTAGTGGCTGGCAAGATGGCAGAAATTCTCAAAGCTGAAAAATTAGTCATGATGACCAATACCCATGGCGTAATGGATAAAACGGGAAATTTATTGACCGATTTAACAGCACGAGAAATCGATAGCCTTTTTGCCGATGGCACAATTTCAGGGGGAATGTTGCCAAAAATTGCCTCGGCACTCGATGCAGCTAAAAGCGGGGTTAATTCGGTGCATATTATTGACGGTCGAATTGAACACTCTTTGCTGTTGGAAATTTTGACCGAGCAAGCTTTTGGTACCATGATTCGATCACGCTAAGTTCTGGAAAATTGTTGAATGAGCCCGAGTAGAGAATCCGCCCCCGTTGCAGCAGAATCTCAAGGTGAGAGCCAGGGCTCTGACAAGCTGCGCAAACGACCGCGACCGGGCGAAAGGCGCTTACAAATTTTGCAAGTATTAGCAGAAATGCTGCAACACCCGAAAGGTGAGCGGGTTACGACTGCGGCATTGGCAGCAAAAATTCAAGTTTCTGAAGCCGCTTTATATCGGCATTTTGCCAGTAAAGCCCAAATGTTTGAGGGGCTGATTGGTTTTATTGAGCAAACTGTATTTGGGCTGATTAACCAAATTACCCAGAAAGAAGAATCTGGCTTGGCCCAAGTGCGCGGCATTTTGCAAATGCTGTTGGCGTTTGCTGAAAAAAATCCTGGGATGACTCGCGTGCTGTTAGGCGATGCACTTTTGCAAGAGGATGAGCGCTTACAAGAGCGCATTAGTCAGGTTTTAGATCGTGTTGAGGCATCCCTCAAGCAATCTTTACGGATTGCGCAAACCCAAGAGGGCCAAATAGCCAAATTGGGTCAAGAAGAGATTAGTATTCGTGCCGCTATTCTCATGAGCTATATATTAGGACGCTGGCATCGTTTTGCGCGCAGCGGCTTTAAAAAACTACCCACAGAGGCTTCAGAGCTTAGCCTGCGTATCTTGCTCTCAGAATGAGCGAGTTAAACCTTTCTCGCAATACGATTCATTTTGCCGAGCCTTTGCCCTTGCAAAGCGGGGCAATCTTGCCTAATTACGATTTAGTGATCGAAACCTACGGCAAACTGAACGCCGCTAAAAGTAATGCAGTTTTAATTTGCCATGCTTTAAATGCCTCCCACCACGTTGCTGGCCCTAACCCTGATGATGCTAGTGATATTGGCTGGTGGGACAATATGGTCGGTCCAGGTAAGCCAGTAGATACCAACCATTTTTTTGTGATTGGGGTCAATAACTTAGGCTCCTGTTTTGGTTCAACGGGTCCGATGAGCATTAATCCAGCTACTAACACTTTTTATGGTGCCGACTTTCCAGTCATTACCGTGGAAGATTGGGTTAATACCCAGGCACGTTTGGCAGATAAATTGGGCATTCGCCGTTTTGCAGCCGTCATGGGCGGAAGTCTAGGAGGCATGCAAGCAATTGCGTGGGCAATTCATTTCCCCAAGCGTATTGGACACTGCATTGCAGTAGCATCAACTCCCAAGCTGTCGGCACAAAATATTGCTTTTAATGAGGTCGCTAGAAATGCCATTCTGTCAGACCCCGACTTTCATGGCGGTAATTACTATGCGCACGGTGTAGTGCCCAAAAGCGGTTTACGTTTAGCGCGTATGGTTGGACACATTACTTATTTATCTGATGACGATATGGCGGAAAAATTTGGCCGCGAACTGCAGCGCTCAGTTGGAGCATCTGCTGAATACCGTTTTAGTTTTGACGTTGAGTTTGAGGTAGAAAGTTATTTACGTCATCAAGGTGAAAAGTTTTCAACGTATTTTGACGCGAATACCTATTTATTAATTACCCGGGCGCTTGATTATTTTGATCCTGCGCGGCGCTCGGAGGGTAGTTTGAGTCGCGCATTAGCTGAAGTGCAAGCGAAGTTTTTAGTGATCAGTTTTGTTACCGACTGGCGCTTCCCGCCGAATCGAAGCCGGGAAATCGTTGAGGCCTTGTTGGTTAATAAAAGTACGGTTACCTACGCCGAGATTGATGCGCCGCATGGCCACGATGCTTTTTTATTAGATGATGCGCGTTATCACAATTTAATTCGATCTTATTTCCAGACTATGGATGAGTCAAGGGTATGATGCGCGCCGACTTTATAGCGATTGCGAAATGGATTGCGCCGTCTAGTCAAGTATTAGATTTAGGCTGTGGTGACGGTAGTTTTCTAGAATTTTTACGTCAGCAAAAACCGGTCCAAGCCTATGGCGTCGAAATAGATGATGCGCGGGTTTTAGCGTGCGTGCAAAAAGATATTAATGTGATTCAACAAAATCTCGAGGGCGGCCTCGCTTTGTTTGGTGATCAGAGTTTTGATACCGTAGTACTTTCGCAGACACTACAAACTATCCACCAGACCGAAAAAATTCTGCGTGAGGTAGTGCGGGTAGGGAAAGAATCAATCATCTCTTTTCCAAACTTTGGCCATTGGTCACATCGTCTGGCGGTGGGCTTTGGGCATATGCCAGTTTCAAAGAGCTTGCCCTATCAGTGGTACAACACCCCGAACGTTCGCGTTTTAACTGTCGCTGACTTTGAAAAACTGGCTTCGAGCTTGGGCCTCAAGGTGATTGATCAATGCATTTTGCATGAAGGTAGAGAGGTCACTTTACTGCCGAATTTGTTTGGCAGCTTGGCATTATTTCGCATTCGACGTGCTTAATGTAATTCAGTCTTGGCTTAAAGATTTTCGGGTTTATCTCGAATGGCCTTGTCTGCGAATGCTCTTTTTGGGCTTCTCTGCGGGCTTACCTCTTTTACTAATATTAGGCACCTTGAGTTTTTGGTTGCGTGAGGCGGGCATTGATCGCAGCACCATTGGGTATTTAACTTGGGTAGGCTTAATTTATGCGTTCAAGTGGCTGTGGGCGCCATTAGTCGATCGTTTGCGAATTCCTTTTCTCACCAAATGGTTTGGACGTAGACGCAGTTGGCTGCTCTTTGCCCAAGCATTAATTATTTTCGGCCTTTTGGGGATGGCTAGTCTTGATCCCAAAGTAGCATTAAATCCCATCGTTTGGTGCGCACTCATTGTGGCCTTTGGTTCTGCCACGCAAGATATCGCTTTAGATGCTTTTCGGATTGAGTCTGCAGATAGCGATCATCAGGCGGCCTTGGCAGCTACCTATCAAACAGGCTATAGGCTCGCACTAATCTGGGCTGGTGCCGGTGTTTTATGGCTCGCAGCACGGGTTGAGACAGGCAGTGGCTCTTATGATGTTAGTGCTTGGCAATTTGCCTATCTTTGCATGGCCGCCTCAATTAGCGTTGGCGTCATCACTACCTTATTTAGCCAAGAACCAGCACAAGTTTTGCTGCCGCAAGCACGCAATGCAAAAGCTTGGCTATACCAAACCTTGATTGAGCCCTTTGCTGAATTCATTCAGCGCTATCACTGGCAAGCCATCATCATCTTGGCCTTAATTGCAGTTTATCGGATCAGCGATGTAGTGATGGGCATTATGGCCAACCCCTTTTATGTGGATATGGGCTATACCAAAGACGAGGTCGCTGCTGTGAGCAAGGTCTTTGGCGTCATCATGACATTGCTTGGGGCTTTTATTGGCGGAGTCTTAACCTTACGTTTTGGGGTGATGCGAATTTTATTTGTGGGCGCCGTGTTATCGGCAGGCAGTAATCTTTTATTTGCCTGGTTAGCAGCACAAGGCCACGATTTACAGGGTTTGATTTGGGTCATTTCTGCTGATAATTTAAGCTCCGGAATTGCGAGTGCGGCATTTATTGCTTACTTATCCTCATTAACAAATATCCGCTATTCAGCGACACAGTACGCCTTATTTAGCTCGATGATGCTCTTATTACCCAAATGGTTAGCGGGCTTTTCTGGCGTATTTGTAGATACGTTTGGCTATCAAGCGTTTTTCATTAGCACTGCCATTATTGGCGTACCAGTATTAATGCTTATTTGGTTGACGATGTATTTAAACATCGGGCAGAATAAAAAAATAATAGAGTAGCTCTTCTTGGTTGATTTAAATAGGCCAGTCGTAGTCGATGGTCAAGGGCGCATGATCGGAGAAGCGTTCAATTTTGTAAATACGCGCTGCTTTTGCTGTAGCGGCAATGCCTCCGCTAGCGATTTGGTAGTCAATGCGCCAACCCACGTTTTTGGCATACGCTTGGCCCCGATTACTCCACCAGGTATAGCCGGCATCACTGGCCGCTGGCTCTAAGTGGCGATATACGTCTACATAGCCGACCCTGTCAAACAAATGCGTCAGCCAAGCACGCTCTTCAGGTAAAAAACCTGAATTGTTCAGATTACCCTTCCAATTTTTAAGATCAATTTCTTGATGGGCAATATTCACATCGCCACAGAGAATAATTTCGCGTCCTAATTTTTTTAATTGCAGCAGATGCGGTAGAAATGATTTTAAAAAACGGAATTTTGCTGCTTGTCGCTCTGGTGAGCTAGAGCCTGATGGCATATATACAGAAATAATGGATAAATTCTTTAAGCGTACTTCCACATAACGACCTTCAGCATCAAATTCGGCATTGCCATAGCCATAAAGTACTTCTTGGGGTTGATGCCTGGAGTAAATGCCACATCCGCTATAGCCCTTTTTTTCGGCATGATGAAAATAGCCAGTCATGCCGGTTGGGTTCAAAATTGTCTCGTCAAGATCATCGCGCTGGGCTTTGAGCTCTTGCAGACAGACAAAATCCGGCGCTTGGTTTTGCATCCACGGTAAAAAGCCTTTTTTGACGGCTGAACGAATGCCATTGAGGTTGGCGGAAATGATGCGTAACATAGAGGCTTATGAACCCACAAAATAATCAAACCCAAAATAATCAACACGACTTCATTCGCTTTGCGCTCGAAGCACGTGTCTTAGCGTTTGGCGAGTTTAAAACGAAAGCGGGTCGCTTATCACCTTATTTCTTTAATGCCGGAGGATTTAGTAGCGGCGTTTTATTAGGCGCTTTGGGTCGTTATTACGCCAAGGCCTTATTGGCATCGGGTATTCAGTTTGAGATGCTCTATGGACCAGCTTACAAGGGTATTACCTTGGTAGCGGCAACGGCTATTGCTTTAGCCGAACAGGGCCACAATATTTCTTTTGCGTATAACCGCAAAGAGACGAAAGATCATGGCGAGGGCGGCGCCATGATCGGGGCGCCAATTCAAGGACGAGTGGTGATTGTAGACGATGTTATTTCTGCCGGTACTTCGGTACGTGAATCAGTAAATTTAATTCGTGCCGCAGGGGGCGAGCCCGCGGCAGTTTTAATTGCCCTTGACCGCATGGAGAAGTCAGGTACTGCGATCGATATAGGGGACTATTCAGCGGTGCAAAGCGTCTCGCAAGAATTTGGCATGCCGGCAGTTGCAATCGCCAGCCTAAATGATGTGATGACATTTTTAACCGCCTCAGCCGACGCGGAGTTAAAGCAGTATTTGCCAGCGGTAAAGGCGTACCGATTAAAGTACGGAATTGATTTTTAAGAAGCGGCTTTAGAGGGTCGTTTCACCTTCAAAAACAGTCATTGCCGGACCATACATCTCAACCGCTTGAGGCTGACCATCAAGCATGCCTGGCCAGACAATTTCTAAATTCCCGCCCCGAGTTTCAACCCGCACTGGGCTTAGCAATAAGCCACGGCGAATACCAGAAACCACTGCCGCACAGGCTCCCGTACCACAGGCCAGCGTTTCGCCCGCACCGCGTTCGTAGACCCGCAAGCGGATGGCATGGGCATCCAGAATTTGCATATAACCAGCGTTTACCCGCTGAGGAAAAGCCGGATTTGCCTCAATCTGCGCACCTTCTGTAACAACGGGGGCGCTCTCAATATCGTCGACAACTTGAATTGCATGGGGGTTGCCCATCGATATAGTGGCGATCCAATCGGCATGTGTGCCAGCATTGCGGCTAATCGGTAATGCATAGAGGGTTTCATGAAACTCTAGTTTAGATGGCAGCCCAGTTGGATCAAATGGGATGAGCTGGGGCTCAAAGATGGGGACGCCCATATTGACTTTCACCTGCCCATCGGCAAGCGCTTCAAGTGTGATGATGGAACGCATTACCTCGACCCGCAATGGATTCTTAGTAGAAAGTTCTTGCTCGTGAATGTAGCGCACAAAACAACGCGAGCCATTACCGCATTGCTCAACCTCTCCGCCATCGGCATTAAAAATCCGGTAGCGAAAATCCGCATCTGAACGCGTGGCTTTTTCGACAATCAAGATTTGATCTGCGCCCACACCAAGTTGGCGATGGGCTAATTTACGCCATTGTTCTTTGGTTACAGCACTCAAATCATTGGTGATACCGTTCAGCACAATAAAGTCATTGCCGGCACCATGCATTTTAGTAAAGCGAATTTTTCGTGGTGATTGCGTTGTCATTTACTTGAATATAAACCAGGCTCGCCATGAGGGCGATGTTTAAAGCGTTTGTGAATCCAGTAGTATTCCGCGGGATTTTTGATAATCTCCTGTTCATAGAGTCGATTGAGGCGCGCAGTATCGGCAACGGGGTCATCGCTAGGAAAGCTTTCAATAGGCTTGCTTATAGAACAAATATAACCACTTGCGTCAGGCTTTAGTGCCGTAACCATTAAGCAAACTTCAGCGCCAGCCATTTTTGCTAAGCGTGATACCGAGGTAACCGTGTTTGTCGATATTCCAAAGAACGGCACAAACACACTGTCTTTGGGCCCCAGGTCAATATCAGGCGCAATAAAAACAAAATTACCAGCGCGAATTTCCCGCAATAGATCACGTAAACGGTTTTGGCGAGCAATCGATCTGCCGCCAAAGCGCTCACGCCATTGAATAATTTTTTGATTAAAAAAAGGATTTTTCATGTTTTGATATAAGCCAGTTCCTTTTGGCAGATCTTGGTCAAGCGCCCGCACGGAGAGCGCTAAGATGCCACCTTCAATGCCAACAAAGTGCGGGGTAATTAATAAGCGGGGTTTGCGATCTCCCAATTGAATCTCTGCTTTGATGTCCACCATCGCAGAGATTTGTTTGGGACTACCCATCCAAATACGACTTCGCTCAACCACGCTTCGTCCCAAGAGGCGCCAATGCGCTACCGCTAAGGCATCAATTTCAGCAGGCGAAAGTTGGGGAAAGCATAAGCGCAAATTGGTTTTAACCACGCGCTTTCTTTCACTGGGTAGGCGCGCTGCCAGTGATCCAAGTGCATAGCCAGTATGAACCGTGAGGACATAAGGCATAACAGAAAAAAAACGTAAAAGACCAAGCACCAAAAAATGAAGTGGGGTTTGTAGCCAATGCATGATGAAATTTTTTTACTGAGTTGGGGGCAGTTCTGCGCCACTGGGGTGCTTGAAGCGATTGTAGGCCCAAATATATTGATTGGGTGCACGGCAGATGATTTTTTCTAAGGCTAAATTTAATTCGACAGCAGCTAGCGCAGCATCAGCAGAAAATGCAGGTAAGCGTTCTGCATGAATAAGCCAGCCCTGCCCAAGCCCTTTACGTTGCGCAGAAAATAGCACGACCGGAATCTGTTTACGACCCGCCAGCCGAGCAGGCAAGGTAGTGGTGTAAGCATAGCGACCAAAAAAAGGTGCCCACACCCCTTCGCCACCACTGGGCACTTGATCCGGCAAAATGCCGATGGCCTCGCCCCGACTCAAGGCCCTTACCATTTGCCGCACACCATGCAGATTGGTGGGCACAAAATGCATATTGGGGTAAGCCCGCCACGATTCAATGGCCTTATTTAACCAATCTTGTCTTGCGGGGCGGTACAAAATAGTGGCCGGAAAATGGTTTGCCAAAATGCGCGGAATAATTTCAAAACCGCCTAAATGGGGGCAAAGCATGATGAGACCATGACCCTCGTCAATTGCTGCCTCAACGAGGCTCCAGTTAGCAACCTCAGCCAGGGCGAGGGCTTTTTTGGGGTTATGCCAGATCCATAAACTATCGGCGAGCAGCATCCCAGAACCAGGAATAGCCTTTAAATATTGGCTTTTTAGTTGGCTTGCCGCTAGCGCCTGGGCATAATTAGCCTTAAAAAGAGCGCGATACTTTGCAGAGGCTAAATAAGCAACATAGCCTAAAAATCCACCAAAACCTTGAGCAAGGACCAAAGGCAAAGCGGCAACCATCCGAAGCGCGAGGTTAATCAAAGGGGAAAGCATTTGATAATGATATTCATAAAGTCAGGATGTCTACAAACCCTTCAGTAAATCAGCTTTTTTTCAGTTAAAATATCAATATCGCCGAGTTAAGACAACTTGCGGGGCGATTCAAAAATTCTGCTAAAGCGTCGCCGTTGTATTTCCGGCACGTCTGTTGTCATATAAGTCGTGTTTATTTTTTATAAGGAAAATGCAATGGCAAATGAATATTTCTTTACCTCAGAGTCAGTCACTGAGGGTCACCCCGATAAAGTTTCTGATCAAATTTCTGATGCCATCTTAGATGCCATCTTGACGCAAGATCCAACGGCTCGAGTTGCTGCGGAAACGCTTTGCAATACGGGTTTGGTGGTGCTTGCAGGCGAAATTACCACCCACGCCAATGTTGATTACATCCAAGTTGCTCGCAATACCTTGCGAGAAATTGGCTATGACAATACTGAATACGGGATTGATTACAAGGGCTGCGCTGTTTTAGTGGCTTACGATAAACAAAGTCCCGATATTGCTCAGGGTGTCAACCATGCTGCCGATGACGGATTAGATCAAGGTGCTGGCGATCAAGGCTTAATGTTTGGTTACGCCTGCGACGAAACTCCTGAGCTAATGCCAATGCCAATTCATTTGGCCCATCGTTTAGTAGAGCGTCAATCACAATTACGGCGAGACGGTCGTTTAAATTGGTTGCGTCCCGACGCTAAATCGCAAGTTACCTTACGTTACGTCGATGGCAAACCAGACTCAATCGACACAGTAGTGCTCTCGACGCAGCATGCTGAAGATATTTCCTTGGAGCGCTTGCGTGAAGGCGTAATTGAAGAAATTATTAAGCCGGTTCTCCCTAAGCATTTAATCAAGGGCGCGATTAAATATTTGGTCAATCCGACTGGCCGCTTTGTGATTGGTGGTCCACAGGGCGATTGCGGTTTAACAGGCCGAAAAATTATTGTTGATACCTACGGTGGCTCCGCACCGCACGGCGGCGGTGCTTTCTCCGGCAAGGACCCTTCTAAGGTAGATCGCTCAGCGGCCTATGCAGGGCGTTACGTGGCAAAAAATATTGTTGCTGCCGGACTAGCGACACGTTGTTTAATTCAAATTTCCTATGCAATTGGTGTGGCTCACCCCACATCAGTAATGGTGAGTACGTATGGCACCGGCAAAATTCCCGATGAAAAAATTGCGCAATTAGTTGCCGAACATTTTGATTTACGCCCTAAAGGAATTGTCAAAATGCTTAATTTATTGCGGCCAATTTATCGTAAAACCGCTGCTTATGGCCACTTTGGCCGCGAAGAACCTGACTTTACCTGGGAGCAACGCGATAAAGCTGCTGCCTTAAAAGCTGCCGCCGGAATGTAATTTCTGCTTGAAAGTCTGGTCTGATAAGGCTTTCAAGCGAACTTAGCTGAAGTTATGCAGGAAGCTAAAAAAGTGTTTACAATTTAAAAAGATCTTCAAGGAGCGTTGCAAGGGGCTAGTTAAATCGCCTCCCCAGGCTTGAAGAGGGCAGACTCAGTCTGCTTTTGCAACCGCGCTCGCTAACCCGTAATCAATGGTTGGCGAGTTTACTTGCCCAGCATTGATCTCTATTTAGCTGGAGCAGGAATGAATACCGTAGCTGATTTCAATTTAAATGAATTTGTTGCAACACGTTGCGCTATTGCTGATATTGCATTAGCAAGCTTTGGTCGCAAAGAAATTGCCATTGCCGAAACCGAAATGCCTGGCTTAATTGCAATTCGTAATGAATTTGCCGCCGGCCAACCGCTGCGTGGAGCACGTATTACCGGTTCCTTGCATATGACCATTCAAACCGCAGTATTGATTGAGACCTTAGAGGCGCTCGGTGCCGAGGTGCAGTGGGCCTCATGCAATATATTTTCAACCCAAGACCATGCTGCAGCTGCAATTGCCGCTAATGGCACCCCTGTCTTTGCTATTAAAGGCGAATCACTCGAGCAGTACTGGGATTACACCCACCGTATTTTTGAGTGGGCCGATGGTGGCTTCACCAATATGATTCTGGATGATGGTGGCGACGCCACATTGCTCCTTCACCTTGGCGCTAAAGCCGAAAAAGATCAGGCGGTTTTAAATCACCCGACTAGTGAAGAAGAGACCATTTTATTTGCCGCCATTAAACAGAAGCTAGCGAGTGACCCAAGCTGGTACTCAACACGCTTAGCTAAAGTTGAGGGCGTTACTGAAGAAACAACTACAGGTGTACACCGTTTATATCAAATGTTCGCTAAAGGTGATTTACGTTTTCCGGCTATCAACGTCAACGACTCGGTAACCAAAAGTAAATTCGATAATTTATACGGTTGCCGTGAATCTTTAGTTGATGCAATTAAACGTGCTACCGATGTCATGATTGCTGGCAAGGTAGCAGTTGTATGCGGTTATGGCGATGTTGGCAAGGGCTCTGCCCAAGCCTTGCGGGCTTTGTCAGCGCAAGTCTGGGTAACGGAAGTTGACCCTATTTGTGCATTACAGGCCGCCATGGAAGGCTATCGGGTTGTCACAATGGAATATGCTGCTGACAAGGCCGATATTTTTGTCTCGGCAACCGGTAATTACCATGTCATTACCGAAGACCATATGAAGCTAATGAAAGACCAAGCGATTGTTTGTAATATTGGCCACTTTGATAATGAAATTGATATTGCTGGCATTGAAAAATATCAGTGGGAAGAAATTAAGCCGCAAGTTGATCATGTGATTTTCCCGGCTGCCAATGGTAAGCCTGAAAAACGATTAATTATTTTGGCTAAAGGGCGTTTAGTTAATTTGGGCTGTGGTACTGGCCATCCGTCGTATGTAATGAGCTCGTCGTTCGCCAACCAAGTCATTGCTCAAATTGAATTATGGGGCGCTGTGGGCACGAAGAAATATCCGATTGGTGTTTATACCTTGCCCAAGCATCTTGATGAAAAAGTTGCACGTTTACAACTTAAAAAATTAAATGCGCAATTAACTGAGCTTTCTGCTCAGCAGGCAACGTATATCGGCGTGAGCAAAGAAGGCCCTTATAAGCCGGAAAACTATCGTTATTAAACGAGTAATGCATTTCAATTTGAAGAACAGGCCAACATCATGGAACTGAGCGTCGAATTTTTTCCGCCAAAAACGAATGAGGGCGAGGAAAAATTACGTCTCGTTCGCGAGCGTTTAACCACCGAGCTTAAGCCCGCTTTTTATTCGGTGACTTTTGGCGCTGGCGGTTCGACACAGGCAGGCACTTTAAAAATCGTCAGTGAAATTCATGCTGATGGTCAAGTGGTAGCACCCCATTTATCTTGTGTGGGTAGCTCAAAAGAAAATGTCAGAATGATGTTGGCGCAATATCGTGAGTTAGGTATCCGTCGTATTGTGGCTTTGCGTGGCGACCTACCTTCAGGTATGGGACATTATGGTGAATTCCATCATGCTAATGAATTGGTTGAATTTATTCGGGCAGAAACCGGCGATTGGTTTTATATTGATGTCGCGGCCTATCCCGAAATGCATCCCCAAGCACGTTCACCGGCAAGTGATGTCGCTTTCTTTGCGCAAAAAATGCAAGCGGGTGCAAATTCAGCTGTAACCCAGTATTTTTTCAATAGCGATGCGTATTTTCGTTTTGTTGATGAGGCCTTTGCACTGGGGGTAACGCAGCCCATTATTGCCGGCATCATGCCCATTACCAATAGTAGTCAGTTAATTCGTTTCTCCGATTCTTGTGGCGCAGAAATGCCACGCTGGATTCGCCTACGCCTTTTATCTTACGGCGATGATGTTGCTTCGATTCGCGCATTTGGTGAGGAGGTCATTACCGATCTGTGTGACCAACTGCTTGTAGCGGGAGCGCCCGGCTTACATTTTTATGCTTTAAATCAGGCGAATGCGATTGTGGCAATTGCTAATAATTTAAACCTTGGGCAACAGCATTAATCAGCAAGGCAAGCACTAACGCAGATTAGCGCAGACCAGATTCCGTGAGCAAATACGTTAAGGGCTGATCGTGGGCTTGAGGCTGCCATTGAGTTGGGCTTAATTCTTGCCAATCAAAGCCAACCCCAATATTCATCGTGTTGGGTTTTCTGGTTTTTAGGGCTAGCAAGGTACGGTCAAAGTAACCGCCACCATAGCCTAGCCGCCAATACCGGGGCTGACCATTTTCTTGCGATTGCGACCATCCAACTACGGGTAGAAGAATGCAATCCGGGTCTATTTTTGGGCGCTGCAGATTGTTGGGGTTGGGTTCTAGAATGCCAAAATTATTTTTGCTTAAAACATCCTCACCACGCCATTCATAAAAATCAAGCTGTTTATTGGCCAACCCTAAAGGTAGGGCTAATTTTCTCGAGCTATCTTGTTCAGCCCAATGTAATAAGGCAGGACGAAAATCAACTTCATTGCGAATGGGACTATAAAGTGCAATCGATTGAATACTCGACCCTGGACCGAGTAGAAATTGATTTAGGGCCAGAATCAGCCTATCCTTTAAATCAATGTAGTCATGTGCGCGCGTGAAAGCGATACGTTGCCCAAGTAAATCTTTGCGGAGCTCTTGGAAGGGGTCAGTTGTCATGGTAAACAGTATTATGTTGAAAGAATAGAAAGTCAATTTAACATGCAGCAATACACTCGGCTTGTCGACCAGCCCATGCAAGAATTGGTACCAAAGCAAAATTTAAGCAAAAAATGGCCGCTGCACCTGGCAGTAGGGCTTTTATGCGTTGCCTTCTTAGGCCTTACCGTTGCAGAAGCGGCAACTAAAGAAGCGGCAACTAAAAAGTCTAAGTTGCCGCAATCCTATGCCAGCAAAATAAATACTGATGAGCTAAGTCCAGCTGACAAAGAATTTATCGATTTACGTGAAGCGGCAAAACGGAATGATGTTTTTCGTGCCCAGCAATTGGCTAGCAGCTTAATCAATTACGATTTTGATGATTATGTAAGCTATTTTAGAATTAAGCCGCAACTGTTTGACAGCGGCGGCGGCCCCCGGGGCGATACTTCAGCCGATAGCCAGGTTAAGGCTTTTTTGAATCAGTATCAGGGAACTGCCATAGCTGATCGGATGCGCAATGATTGGTTGTTGGTTTTGGGGCGCAGAAAAGACTGGAGTAATTTTGATACAGAGTATGCCAAGTTTGTCTTAGATGACGATACTGCAGTGAAATGTTATGCCCTGCAATCTCGCTTAGCTAAAGGGGAAAGCGCAGAAAAAGTTGGCACTGATGCAAAAGCAGTTTTAATTGATCCCCGTTACTTTGGCCAAGCCTGCCAAGAGCTGGTACCCCTTTTAGTCCAAGCAAATGGTCTGACTATCAGTGAGGCCAAGGCAGTTGGAAGGGCGGCTGCTGAAATGAACTTTGACACGATGTCGCGACGGCTGGGTGGAGAAGATCCGATTGCAGAGATAGTGAAGAGTGCGAGTAAAGATCCGCGTAAAACGTTTAGCGAGTTTTCGCAAAACAGTAACCGCTTAAATAAAGAAAATCAAGCCGTTGCTTGGGGGGTTATTGGCCAATTTTTAGCCAAAAAATTAGACCCAAAAGCAGATGAAGCCTACCGTGAACAACAAAATTTAGGCTTTAATGAACTACTTTCAACGGAATCGCAAGAATGGAAAGTACGCGCAGCACTACGCGCGCAAGACTGGATATTGGTTAAAGAGGCCATTGAAGGGATGAATCCAGCGGTACGGCAGCGCGACCCCGCTTGGACTTATTGGTATGGGCGTGCGTTGAAAGCAACGGCTGCTCAAGATCCTAAGATTGAGCAGCGCGCGCGTGAGCAATTCGAAGCTATTCAAGATCAATTTAATTTCTATGGCCAATTAGCGCGTGAAGAGCTGGGCAAAGGCGTGCATAGTGCCACGGTTCACTCCAAGATTGCTGAGCAAGATGTCAAGGCAATGGCAGAGCGCCGCGGCTTTATTAGAGGCGCACGTCTCTATGCGATGAATTTACGCTTTGAAGGTAATCGAGAGTGGAATTGGGAGCTACGGGGGATGACGGATAAACAGTTGCTAGCTGCTGCTGAATATGCCAAACGAGTACAACTCTTTGACCGCGTCGTGAGCTCAGCCGATCGAACCAAGATAGATCATGATTTAAGTCTGCGTTACCCAATGCCTTTTCGAGATGAGCTTACGCCAATTGCCCGGGAAATCAATTTAAATTTAGCTTGGGCTTATGGTCTGATTCGCCAAGAATCCCGTTTTATCATTAATGCTGCATCTTCAGCCGGCGCATCTGGGCTAATGCAGGTGATGCCAGCTACGGCTAAGTATGTAGCAAAAAAAATTGGCATGAATTCATTTACTGTTGAACAATTAAAAGACTCGAATACCAATATGATCTTGGGAAGCAATTATTTAAATATGGTTTTAATAGACCTCGATGGCTCTTGGGTATTGGCTTCAGCCGCTTATAACGCAGGCCCATCCAGGCCAAAACAATGGCGCGAAAAATTAGAACGACCTGTAGAGGGGGCGATTTTTATTGAAACAATTCCGTTTAATGAAACTCGCACTTATGTTAAAAATGTCCTAGCTAATGCTAATTACTACACCACAGTAATTTCAGGACAGACACCATCTCTCAAACAACGGCTTGGAGTTATTACCCCTAAAGCCGTCAATCAAAG